>JAYVYS010000682.1:0-3838 GCA_043784005.1 Isosphaeraceae bacterium | reverse complement strand
TCCCTCGACATCACTTCTTGGCCGTGGCCGAGGCGAAGTCTTCTTCGAGTACCGTGACGGCTTTGTCTCGGACCTTATCCACAAAGGGCTTTGGACCTGACTTGACCGTCGCTGTCTCAGTCTTGACCTTCTTTTCTTCGGGCTTGTCTTTAGCGTCTTCCTCGTTGACCTTGACCTCGGACTTGTGGCCTTTGCGGCTGGAAAGCTGATCGCGGAGGCGTCGACCACGCAGATACGTGATGTATTGCTCGGTGGATAGCTTGGTTTCGAGCCCTTTATCGGGCAACACCCCCCACTCGTCGCTTTCCTTCGCGTTCTTGAAGCGGTGAATGTTTTTGCCTGAGGGACGTCGGTAGGTGGCGACCGTCAGCTTCAAGACACTGTTGCCGCCTTCAAGCTCGATAATGTTCTGAACCGAACCCTTACCGTAGCTTCGTTGACCGATCACCTTGGCTCGCTTATGGTCTTGAAGGCACGCGGAAAGGATTTCCGCAGCCGAGGCCGAGCCTTGATTCACCAAAACGACCATCGGAAAATCGGTGTACAGGCCGTCTTTCTGAGCCTCGTAGGTCTTGCTCGGTGTATTCCGGCCTTTAGTGCTCACGATCACGCCGCTATCCACGAAGAGGTCGGAAATCTCGACGGCAGCACTAAGCAGTCCGCCCGGATCATCGCGGAGGTCGACAATCAGGCCTTTCATCCCTTGCGACTTCAATTCGGTAAGCGCGTGCTTGACCTCCGCGGTCGTGTTCTGGATGAAGCTGGTGATCCGGAGGTAGCCGATCTTCTTTTCGGGGTCGAGCATGTAGTCCCAGGTGTCGTCGGCCTTACGAGAGTCGCCGAGGACGCTGGGAACGTCGATGATCGCGCGGTTCATCGAAAGGGTTTCGGGCTTAGTCTCGCCTTCATGCTTGACCGTGAGCTTGACTGGAGCACCGACTCGCCCGGTGAGGACCTCAGCGGCTTTGTCGGGATTCATCCCTTCTGTGGATTGTCCGTCGATTTCAAGAATAAGATCGCCCGAGAGAACACCTGCGTTGTAGGCGGGGGTTCCGACCATGGGCGCGATGACGCGGAGGCGATCACTTTCAGGGTCGAGCTCGACCTGGATTCCGATCCCCCCGTAGCGGCCTTCGATCTGTTTTCGGAACGATTTCCACTCGCTGTCGGTGATGAACTGCGAGTGAGGATCGAGGTCTTGGAGCATACCGTGGAGGGCGCTTTCCAAAAGCTCCCGCCGGTTGACCGGACGGACGTAATTGGCCTCGACCTGTTCGACCGCATCGACGAACAAGCCATAGAGTTCCATCATCTCGTCTTTGGGCTTCGCACCCTGCGTGGCCTGCCAGCAGACCATCGAGAGCGCGGCGACCGTCACGATCGCCATCAGGTTCCGGATCGGCATGAGTGGGTGCCCTCCTGCGGGCGCGACGGGCGGTCAATCCAGAGAGGAATCGGCGGCGGGGCACCGGTCCAGGCAGACGGCGGCCCCTGCCGATTTCATTATTCCTACTCTAGTCCATGAGTCGCGATGATCGCAAGCGGTCAGGTGGAGTTGACACTTTCAAGAGGTTTGGCTGAGAGCGTCGTGACCAAGGTCGTCGTTCGATAATGCCGAAGCAAGCTCCGCGCCCTCCAAAGTAAAGCCCGCGCGCTCTGAGTAGAAAAGCGTTCTTCGGGACGGAGCGTGACACACTCCGAAACCTCCGGCTGGCTGATCGCGCTTCGCTTACGCACACGCCAAGAAATCGCCTTCGACACGTCAAGTGCGAGACTCGGATCTCATGCGCCAAACGAACCCATTTTCCGCGAACCGACGCAGATTCCGGTTCACCGAAACGAATCGTCATGATCCAGTTTGGCTCGCCCGACCGCATGCAAACCGGTCTTCAACCGGCCAACCTCCCGAGGCTTAGATTCTGATGAGTATTCCGCTCGATTCGTAATTAAAGCGAATAAAAACGGCCTATTTTCAGAGCAACCCGAATTTCGTTTTCGTTCACTTCTTCAGCTTGACCGTCTGGCAACTCTAGACTGCTATGAGACTCATTTAATTGTCGCTTTCGATCCCTCTTCAAAGGCGTGGATCGCGGGTGGTCCGTAGTCCATCCAGCAGCGTCTCGATCGCGTCGACGCCCAATACGGGTGCCTGGCAGGTCATCCGCTCGCAGAGATAGGTTGTCGTTCGACCCTCTTTGGCGACCCGGTTGGACAGCAACGGTACCACCGATGTCGTCTCGAAGGCCTGCTCAGCAGTCGCCGGAGCGACTACCCTGCCGGGTAAGAATCGCGAATACACGGCCTCAATGGCCTCGCGAAACTCGGTCGGGTCAGAACCCGAAACGATGACGAACTCGGGCCAAGGTGGCAGGATCTCCCTCGACAACGCGATCAATCCTTGGCCTGCCGCGGAAGGGACCTTGTCCATGACCGTTTGCAGGATGTGAAGCGTCTCGAGCCCTTTTTCTTTAAGGTCTTCACGGCCTGTAAGCTCGGCAAGCCTCAGTAAGGCGGTCGCGGCCATCGCATTGCCCGAAGGCGTGGCGTTGTCGTAAACGTCCTTGGGGCGCGTGATCAGGGTCTCGTGACTCTTGCCGGTAAAGAAGAACCCGCCGGCAGGGTCGGTAAACTCGTCGATCATGATCCCGGCAAGTTCAAGCGCGGCCTTGATCCAGCGCGGCACACCCGAGACCTCGTAAAGCCGGGTCAGGCCATCGATCAGGCTGGCGTAGTCGTCGAGATAGCCGTTGAACCGGGCCTTGCCATCCTTGAAACAGTGCAGGAGCAGCCCGTTCTCGCTCCTCATCCTATCAAGCAGGAACCCGGAGGCCTTCTCCGCCGCATGAAGATAGCTCTCTTTCCTCAGGATCCGCGCCCCTTCCGCCATCGCGGCGATCATCAGGCCATTCCAGGAAGTCAGGATCTTTGTGTCTTTGGCCGGAGGAATTCGCTTTTCGCGCGCCGAAAGCAGTTTGGCCCGGTCCTCAGCCAGTTCTTTGGTCAGCAGTTCAAGGTCGAGGCTTAGCATGGCCGCAGCCTGATCGAGCGGGCGTGGAAGGTTCAGGATGTTGTGCCCTTCCCAGTTGCCCGAGACGGTCACGTCGTAAACACTTGCGAATCTCTTTCCGCGATCGGGACCAAGCAGGTTGATGACCTCGTCGAGCGTCCAGACGTAAAACTTTCCTTCCACGCCTTCGCTATCGGCGTCTTCCGTGGCGTAAAAGGCCCCATCGGGGTCGGTCATTCGGCTCAGGATGTAGTGGAATGTCTCATGCACCACCGTCGCGTATCGCTCATCTTTCGTAGACTGGTAGGCTTCAAGGTAGGTAGTGGCAAGTAACGCATTATCATAAAGCATTTTTTCGAAGTGAGGGGCGAGCCAGCGTGTGTCGGTCGAATACCGGGCAAAGCCGCCGCCGAGGTGGTCGTAGATCCCTCCTCGGGACATCTTGTCGAGTGTGAGGCGAACGGCGTTGAGGGCCTTTTCCTCCCCGGTCCAGGCTGCGAAACGGAGCAGCACGCGGAGGTCCATGGGATGCGGGAATTTGGGAGCGCTACCGAACCCGCCATCCCTGGGGTCGAACGCGCGCAGCAAGCTTCGCGCGGCTCCTTCAATCAAGTCGGCGTCGAGTGCGCCGTCGCTCAAGGGGGCTTCGCCCATTGTGCGGAGTCGCTCGGTCATCTCGCCGGCCGACGCGATGATCTCTTCCCGGCGCTCGACCCAGGCGTTATGGACGCTGAGCAATACCCTGGGAAAACCGGGCATCCCGCGAGAATCCGTGGGCGGGAAGTAGGTCCCGCCATAGAACGGTTGCAGATCGGGTGTTAAAAAAACCGA
>JAYVYS010000681.1:0-10816 GCA_043784005.1 Isosphaeraceae bacterium | reverse complement strand
CCGACTAGACTAACAGGAACATTCCCTTCCGCCAACTGGGCAACGGCCACAAGTGCGCCGAATGCTCGAAGTGTACCGTCCGACATGTTGAGAGGATAGAACACCGCAGGGGAATCCGAGCCGGATTCCTGCTGGGTAAACTCTAGAGTTTCGTAAGGCCCCAGGCTCATTCGTTTGATATCCGTGACACCCGGAACGATCGCCGACAGGTATTCGATGATGCGATTCTTGACCTCGGGACGCTCGCGTTCGATCCGGCCGAAAACGCTGGCAATGTTTGCGCCGTTGTTTTGAAGGATCTCACCCGCGTCATAAGTCCGGGGTTCTTTCATCATAGGAACATTAAAATCATAAAAGCACGTTCCATCTAGAAATATGCGTGTGGCAGTGAGAGCAGAAAATTTAGACGCATTGTACTTATTAAAGAAAAGACTATCTGATGAAAATACAAGCGGGACTATAGCCACTTGATTTTTATGATCCTCTATAGAGATACGGCTGAAACTTCGATCGAAAGTGAAGTAGATCGCGTCTTTTATCCCTATTTCGAAGCGTTCCCATTCCACTTCAAAGCCGTAAACGCCTTTCGTCCGCACTCCGAAACCGTAATTGGCGCGGGAATGAGAAGAAATCTCGACCTCCAACTCGATTTCGAATCCTTTGGGATTCTCCTCGCGCCGGGAACATACTTCATTGATGCTCCCGCGCGACTTGATCGCCTCTGCAAGAGATTTTCTCATCGCGTCGGCGACAAATCGCAACGCATCCAGAAAATTACTCTTCCCCGCCCCGTTCCGTCCGACCAGGACCGTCAGCGCCCCTAGCTCAACGTCGCAGCTCACAATGCTCTTATAATTACGAATCTTCACCCGTTTGAGAAACGGAACGGGGAAGTCCGTCGTCACAGCGTATGAGCGGTCGTCATCGGTCTCGGCCTTGCTCATGGCCTCACCCTCTCGAGCGATTCGTAGGGTCCGCTGTGCGGTCCATCTTCATTCGCGACCCGAACACGGTCCGCACAGCGGACCCTACGAGACTTCATCATACGTCCAGATTCTTGACTTCAAGCGCGTGCTTCTCGATAAAATCGCGGCGGGGTTCGACATCGTCGCCCATCAGGGTGGTGAACAGGTCATTGGCTCCCGCGGCGTCTTCCAGGCAAACTTGCATCAGGGTCCGACGGGTCGGGTCCATCGTCGTTTCCCAGAGCTGCTCGGCGTCCATCTCGCCCAAGCCTTTGAACCGCGTGATCTTGATCCCTTTCTCACCGATCTGGCGGACCTTCGTCACCAGCTCGCGAAGGTCGTAAAGCGTGTGCTCCTCGCCTTCGCGTGAAAGAATGAAACGGGGGGGCGGCTCGTCACCGGTCACTTCCGCGGGAAGCAAGACCTCGGCCCTCATCCCGTATTCGTCCCGAAGCCTCGTCAACGACTTGTTCAAACTACGAATCTCGTGCAGTTCGGTGACGTTGTCCGCCTCCACCAATTCCGCCTCGGGACCCCCCGTGCCGGGTATGCCTTCTTCTTCGACGGCCGACGCGGGTGCGTTCGCCAGCCGATACGCTTCAAGTTCCTCGGCCGTATATAGCCAGCGCTGGGTGGTCCCTTCCTTCACCTGGTACAAGGGGAGCATGCCGTCGAGCTTCGGGTCGGGGGCAGGGGCGTGGGCGTTCGCCAGGAACGACCGCAACGGCAGGTTCCGCCTGCCGAACGTTCGCAACGCGTGGTCAATCGCTCCCACAAGGTCGTGAAGCATTCGCAAACGGTCGCCGCCCAGGCTCCGCGACGAGTCCTCGTCGACCCCTTCGGGCCGGAGTCGGGCGTTTTCGAGCCCGCGCTCGACGAGAATCGCCTGCATCGCCGGTTCGGTCTGGACGTAGCGGCGGTCTTTCTTGCTGGAAATCATATAAAGGGGCGGCTGCGCGACGTACAGGTGCCCCTCGGCCACGAGCCGGGGCATCTGGCGGAAGAAGAAGGTCATCAGCAGGGTGCGGATGTGCGAGCCGTCGACATCGGCGTCGCTCATCATCACGATCTTCCCGTAGCGCCTTTTGGAAGGGTCTTCCTCATCGCCGATGCTGTTGCCCACCGCCGTGATGATGTTGCGGATCTCTTCGTTGCCGAGCACGCGGTCGAGCCGGGCGCGCTCCACGTTCAAAATCTTGCCCCGTAGCGGCAAGATCGCCTGATACATCCGGTCGCGGCCCCCTTCGGCGGTGCCGCCCGCCGAATCACCTTCGACGAGGAACAATTCGCTGGAATCCTGGTCGTGGGTCGTGCAGTCCATCAGCTTGCCGGGCAAGCCGCCGCCCGAGAGCACCCCTTTGCGATTTCTGACAAGCTCGCGCGCTTTCCTTGCCGCTTCCCGGGCCTCGGCCGCGAGTTGGGCCTTGGCGATCACTTTCTTGGCGGCGGCGGGGTTGGTTTCAAGAAACTCGGCGAGCTTGTCGTTGACGACTTTCGCGACGATCCCCTCGACCTCGCTATTACCCAGCTTCGTCTTGGTTTGCCCTTCAAACTGCGGGTCGGGAACGCGAACGCTCACGATCGCGGTCAGACCTTCCTTGAAGTCTTCCCCGGTGATCGCCAGGTCTTTGTTCTTGGCGGCGGTCGTGGCTTTCGCGTAGGCGTTCAGCGTCCGGGTCAGCGCGGTCCGGAACCCCGTCAGGTGGGTTCCCCCTTCTCGGGTGTCGATATTGTTGCAATACGAGACGACGTTTTCGCTGATCGAGTCGTTGTATTGCAGCGCGACCTCAACTTCAACAGCGCGATCCTCATCTTTTCCGGCCAGCACAACCGGCGGATGCAACACGCTCTGCGCCCGGTTCAGGTAGGCGACGAATTCCCCAAGGCCGCCGGACGAGTAAAACTCCTGGTCGCGCTTCTCTTCACCGCGCTCGTCGATCAGGCGGATCGTGATCCCCCGGTTCAGGTAGGCAAGCTCGCGGAGCCGCTTTTCCAACGTGTCGTGGTCGAAGTCGATATTCGGGAAGATTTCGGAGTCGGGCAAAAAGGTGATCTTCGTCCCGGTCTTTTTCGCGAGTCCCGCTTCGCGAACGGGTCCTCGGGCGATGCCTCGGTCGTAGTCTTGCCGCCAGATCTTGCCGTCGCGGTGGATCTCGGCTTCGAGCCATTCCGAGAGCGCGTTGACGACCGTCACGCCCACGCCGTGGAGTCCGCCCGAGACCTTGTAGCTGTCGTGGTCGAATTTGCCCCCGGCGTGAACCTTCGTCAACACGACTTCGAGCGTGCTCGTCCCCGATTCGTGCGCATCGACGGGAATCCCTCGGCCGTCGTCCACGATCGAGACCGAGCCATCGGCGTGGATCGTCACGTGAATGTGTTTGCTGTAACCGGCCATCGCCTCGTCGATCGAGTTGTCGACGACTTCATAAACCAGGTGGTGCAGACCGCGAAGAGTGGTGTCGCCAATGTACATGCCGGGGCGCAGACGAACCGCCTCGATCCCTTCGAGCACGCGGATGTTTTTGCCGGTATAGTCCCCTTGGCCATTGGCGGGATTCGCGTCCATGGCTTCGGTCTCGACGGCGGTCGCTTCGGTGTTGCTCAGATCCATCACGGAATGACCTCGGTCAGACAATCAATCAATGCGGTATGCGGCGCGTTTTGACTCAGGGTGGACAGACTCTTCGTTAGCGAAGGATGGTTTTCACCGAGACCCGACCGATCTCGCGATTGTCGATGACGACCGGAATTTCGTCGGTCTCCGTGAAGATCGCGACCTCTTGATACCGCGCCTGGTGTGACGGACCTGTCGGTCTCGAATAAATTTCGATTTGCTTTTCATTCTGGTTCACGATCCAAGCGACAGGGATGCCCGCCCAGGCGTAGACCGGGAGGGCCGCACGGTCTTCGCGAACCGAACTGCGGGCGACTTCGACGACGAGCGCCACGTCTTCCGGCCCGGGATGGTGATCTTCGTAGTCGTCACGACGACCACGGGCGACGACCACGTCGGGCTCCGGCTCACTACCCCCTCCGTCAGATCCATCGGGCAAGGTGATGGGATCTTCCTTCCTGACATACCAACCTTTCAGCGCGAAGTCGTTCAAGGTATCGACCAAGCGTTGGGTGACGGTGACGTGAGGGGCTCCCCTGGTCATCTTTTTCACCAGCAGGCCGTTAAGAAGTTCGACTTTGTCATGAGGGGATAGCAGACCGTGTGCGGCCATGTCGTGATAAACCTCGGTCGTCATTCGGTACAGCCGCTCGGGCCAGATGTCGGCAGCCGGCCAAGGCTCGCGCGAACTCGATGGCGGGGCGTACTTTTTCACGAGCAGGCCGTCGAGAAGCACGACCTTGTCGTCCTTGGTAATCAACCCGGATTCCGCCATTTTGTGATAAAGATCGAGCGATATCGGATACAAACGATCGATCGGAATCGGTAACGGTTCAAGAAGAGCCGCGGTCGGGGATCGCGTGTCCATAAGATCCTTTGTCCTTTCGACCTAAGATTGTCTCAGATCGCCCGATAGGTCTTCTGCGGGGTCACTCAAGGCAAAAGGTCTTTCACGGCGACTTTGCCAACCTCGCGGCCGTCGATAACGACTTGGATTTCGTCATCGATGCCGTACATCTTGATCTCTTGATATTTCGCGGGCTCGACCGAACCCGTCGGCCGGGAGTAAACCTCGACGATCCGTTCGTTCACATTGACAATCCACGTGACGGGGATGTTCGTCCAAGAATAACGCGCCAGGCCGGAGCGATCTTTACGGAGCGAGCTGTCGGCTACCTCGATCACGAGGGCGGTATCCGCCGGTGTTGGTGTGCGGGTCATGTAGTCGCGGATCGAGCCTCGAACGACCGACACATCGGGTTCCGGAACGGACGGGCGGCCCTTTGGGCCTGATGACATGGCAACCGGGGCCTCGGGCCTGACGTGCCAGCCTCTCTCGCCGAGTGCACGAAGGGCTTGAGAAACGAGTAACGTAACCGACACGTGCGGGTCGCCCTTACCCATTTTTTTCACCAAAAGCCCGTCGAGCAAAACAACCTTGTCCGACGGCCCGAGCAGTCCGATCTCGGCGATCTCGTGATAAACCTCCAGCGGGATCCGATAGAGGCGGTCGAGCGGGTCCGTCGATGGTCCCTCGGTCCCGGCGGTTTCATGGACTAACAGTCCGTTGACCAGCAAGATCCCTTCGGAGCCGTTCAAGAGGCCGTGCTCGACCATCCCGCGATAGACTTCGGGCGACATTCGATAAAGCTCTTCAACCGGAACCGGCAACGGCTCAAGCGTTGCCGACGTCTGCGATCGCGGTTCCATCAAGAACCCTCCTCGGTTCGATTGCCGTTTCGGCCCCCCAAGGGCCGGCGAGGCGGAGGCTCAGTCTTGCCGGGTTCCGGGGCCGCGGGCGTCGCGAGGACCGGCCCGACGCGGAACCGGATGTCGAGGATGGCGACGTCGGGAACGGTCTCTCGAAGCCTCTTCAAGAGCCTCGGCTTTTCAAACGCGGCCAACTCTTCCAGAAGCGCCGAGTGCGCGACCGTCACGTTCAGGACTCCGCGGCGGACCTCGCCAAGCTTTGTCTGACGGCATCTCGGCTCACCCACCGCCGCGTTCCAGGCGTCTTCCAGCGCCCTGGCGGCCCCCAACCGCGCGAGCCCCTTCGCGGCGAAGAGTTCCGCCAGGATCTCGGAGACCGCCTTGGGTCCGCGACGTTTCGGGCTCGGGCTCTGCATGCGTTGCGTCCCTGGCGCTCACCACGCGGAATGTGAACGCCCTTTCATTCTACCGTCATGGCGGTCCAGCGGGCAACGGTTTCAAATGGTCGATGGCCGATGCCGGAACATTGCCCATCGGCCATCCGTCATCGATCCCGCGTCAACGGCATCACCACGTACGTGTAGCGGTCGTCGGTTTTGAACACGGCGGCGTTCTTGGCGTCGATCAGTTCGGCGGTGATCTCGGCCGAGTCGTCGAGGGTCTTCAAGGCGTCGGTCAGGTAGCGGGGGTCGAAAGTGATCTCGACGGGCTTCCCTTCGTATCCGATGGGAAGCTCGACATGCGAGGTGCCCACGTCGGCGGCCTGGCTCGACAGCTTCAACACGCCGTTGCCGAACGAGAAATCGACTCCGCGGCTCTCTTCGCTCGTGACGATCGACGCTTGCTCCACCGCCAGGCGAAGCGGTCCCACCTGGAGCCGGATCTTGACATCGACGTTGGCGGGAAAGACGTCCTGGTAGCGAGGAAAGCGTCCCTCGACAAGTCGAGAATAGATCACGGCGCGCTCGGTCCTGATGAGAACGGCTGTCGTCCCCTGGATCGCGATGTGGACCGGCGGGTCAGAGTCTTCCAGGTTTCGCTCGATCAGCTTGAGCGCCTTGACCGGGATCACGGGGCTGCCCGCAGGGTTGGGCGCGTCGTTTTCGGCCTCGGCCGGGGCGGTCATCCGGGCCAGCCTGCGGCCGTCGGTGCCGACCATCGTGATCGACTCGGCCGACAGCTCGACGAGCACTCCTCCCAGGGCGTACCGGGTGCTCTCGACGTCGGTGGCGAAGATCGTCCGCCGGATCAGCTTGCGGAGGTCGCTCGCGGCCACCGAGTGATACGCCACGGCGGCGAAGTCGGGCACTTCGGGAAAGAGCGACGGGTCTTCACCAGGCAGGGAGAATTCAGCCCTGAGCCCTCGGATCAGAAGCCGGTCGCCATCGGCTTCCAGGGAAAGCTCGGGGTCGCCACTGGTCCGCAAGATGGAAGAGAACCGCGCTGTCGGCAGAATCGCCGAGCCTGCCTGGTCCACTTTCATGCCGAGCACCCGGTGGCGAATCCCGACTTCCAGGTCGGTCGCCATCAAAATCGACCCTTCCTCGGCGTCTGCCACGAGCTTGACGCTCTGGAGGATCGGCTTGGGGCTCCGGGAGGGAACCACCATGCCGACCGCCCCAAATGCGGCAAGCAATCCTTCGCGGTTGCAGAGGGCCTTCATACGCTCGAATCTCCATCGATCTCTGGGACCATCGCAACATTCATTAACGAACGTCCGGTCGGTCAATCGCCCGGACGGCACGGAACCCACCCCCGGTTCCGCATGCCGCGACCTGTTTCACTCTCTCCCGGGTCTGGCTTCTTCTTCTTAAGAAAAAGAGAGAGATTTATCGTCGTCTTCTTCGAAGCGGCGATGAGTTCTGGTGGATAACCGTCGAAGCTCTTGAACAAAGCCATGATAGCAAAGAACTTAACCCAGCACAATCGTCCTTGTTCATCAGGGGAAAACACGTTGACAACCTTGTCGGCAACTCGGGCAGCAGCGGGCAAGATTGTTCGGGGTGTTGTTCACGAACCGCCGGGGGTAAGGGGAAACCTTCATGGATACACACGCCATCCACAGGTTATCCACAGGTTTTCCCCTGCCCTATGTTGACGGTATCGGGATGTTTATCGGAGCCCCGGGCGGCGTTTTCCACAGCCAGGGGCCAGGGGGTTCAAGGACCGGAGCACGGCCGACTCGCCGTCTTTGTCAGGGTCAACGTGACTGGCAAGGTTTGCGCGAACGTTCGAGTCCCCTCATTTGATCGGAGCGGATAGGGGTCAGGCTTTACGCTCAAATGAGACGTATAGGAGAAATGAATCTTGCCTGACCGTTCTTTTACGCAGAATCGCATCCTTGAGCCGGCCGCAAGGAAATCTTGTCACGAAGGCCGTTGGTTCACGGTAAGGATTCAAAGAAGCGGGGGGAGAGTGGTCCGCCCTTGGTTTAAGGACGATGTCTCAGGGTGAAACCGACGTACAAAGTCTGGGCGGCGAATCTCGTTTCTCTGGGGACGAAGGTTTACGACCCTTCGAACAGCCAGTACGACTTTCTCTGGACCAGGCCATGCTGGCCAAGACGGTGACCGAGCTGAAAGACCCCTTCACCAAGGTCTGCAATCATCCACTCAGCAAGTGAGGTATTGTCGAATTTCGACGGGCCGGCGGCAAAAAAGGACGTCTTGAACCCGGCGGGTGTTTTTCGTCTCGAATTTCTCGCTAAGGAACCCGCTTTGCTATGAATCGGAGGTCGCACCCCTTTCCACCTTCTTCGCTTTCGCCGGCAAGACCTTGGGCCGGGGATGTCGCACATCCACGATCACTCCCGCACGGTCCGAGATCTCGTCCCAGAGGGCGGCCAGCTCGGCTCGGGCGGTCTCGGGGTGTTCTTTCGCGCGGTCGACTCGCGCGGTAACGCTTGCTCCCAGTTCCGTCATCTGAGCGCGGTCGAGCACATTCGCGGCGGTCAGCGCCACGAGCATCTCGCGCGACTGCTCGACAGCGCGACGCCAGGCATCGGGGTTTACGTCCGTAGTGGAGAGCACTCCAACTACCGCGCTCATTCCTGAGCAGTTTGCGATGCGGACCATCGGCGATACCTCGCACGACGGCAGGATCTTCGCGAGAGGCTCGATCGCCTCGGCCACGACTTTCGCCCCGTAGACCGCGCGTTCGCGATAACCCGCGCGCCACTGGCGAAACACGAGGTTCAGGCCCCCCCAAAGCAAAAGGACCACCACGATCACGGTCGTGACCAGCACGCGGCCGGACTGGAAGAACGTGCCGGAATCGGAATCGAAAGAGGGGTCGGACGTCGCATCGCCCGCGCGGCGCGTGTCGAAGCGAACGTGTCGGCCATTACCGTTTGAAGATTTGTCGTTGTGATGGGCCAAGGTCGTTTCTCGATATTCTTATGCGAAACCGAAGGCCGTCGCCCGCTCACCTACGTTCATTTCAACCCGGCCGCCGCAGCTTGCGGACGATCTCCAGGAAGTCTCCCCGGCCCGCCGGCGCGGTCAAGTAGCCGGTGGCGTACGCCAAGCCTCCGACCCCGACTTGCGCAGCCAGCGGCAGCCATCGCAAGAGCGACCGCGCCCCCAGAATCAAGAAGCTATAAAGCTGGATCGAAACTCCTCCCAGCTTGAGCCATCGCATCGGCGACGACCCTGTTTGCCCGATCGGGTGCAGCGGCCAGATCGTTTGGAGAATCGCCGTGACCAACAGCAACGCCAACGCCCCTGCCAGCGGAGCGCTCAAGGTCCGGACGAGAAAAGTCTTAAGGTCGATCTTCAAGACCCGAAAGACATAAAGACCCGGCACCAGAAAGTTTGAGAACAAGGTCGTGAGCACCGTTCCCCAGATGACCCCTTGAACCCCGAACTTCAACGTCAGAACATAGCTCAACGGTAAATTCACGATCGCACCGGCCAAGGCCGCCCACGCCACGACTTCAATCCGGTTCATCCCCAACGACATCTGCACAGGCACCGACAAAACCACAGGGATCACCGCCACAAGGAAGAGACGTAGCAACGGGGCGATCTGGGCCGCCGGGTATCCGAGCCGGTCACCGACCCAAAGCGTCAAGAACGGCGAGGCGTAGACCCAGACAAGCAACGCCACCGGCAGCAAAACGCCGATGTGCAGCCTCGTGCCGTCGTACTTGATCCGCTCAAGCGCCCGCTCGTCACGCGCGGCGATCAAGCTTGCCACCGCAGGCATCACCATGTAGGCGAATGTCCAGCCAGATTGACGGATCTGGAGGAACGGCTTGCTCACAAACTGATAAACCGACGTCGCCGGGCCGGGGTCGGTCAACGCGAACCCGAGAATCGTAGTGTCGACCTTGTCGGCCATTACCACGCTAAGTTGGATCAAAAACATGTAAAAGCTGATGTGAAGGAGCGGCCGGTAGTCTTCCCACCGTGACCCTTGAAACCTCGGCAGATAGCCTAGCTCGTGCGACATGACCCAGAGCGAAGGCCCGAGTGTGAGGCCGACCTGAAGCGCTGTCTGCGTGACTACGATCACAAAGAAATCGACCCCGGTGTGGACCCCCACCCAGAGTACGAGGAACCGGACCACGATCACAGCGAGCTCGAACCTGGGGAGGAAGTCGTACCGCCTTGCCGCCTGAAGCACGCTCGAAACCACCACCGAGGTTCCGTAGCAGGGCGCGGTCAAGGCTTGGAGCCATAAGAGCTTGATGATTAATTGGTACGAATCGCCTTTGTAGCCGGAATGCGGCACGGCGAGATAGGCGACGGCCAGCAACGCGGCGGCCTGAACGAAGGCCATGGCCGCGTAGAAGTTCATCCCGCAGGCGATCGCCCGGTCGACGCCGGCGCGGTCTCCCTTGGTCCAGCATTCCGAGACCTGGCGCTGCAACGCCGAGCCCATGCCGAACTCGAAGAGCATCTGGAAGAACCCGAAGCCCCAGGCGAACCCATACGCCCCTTGCTGGTCGCTGCCGACGGCCTGAAGGATCAAAGGGAGCGTCCAGAGCGAGAGCACCGCCTGAAGCGGGGTGCGCAGCGCCAGCCAGAACGACCCGCTCAGGAGCCGCCCAAGCACCGGCGGCAGCTTCTTCGCCCCTTGCGAAAGCGAAAGCTCGTGAGCGTGCGACTCCAGCGCGGCGGCCGTGGTCGTCGTCACGGGGTCGTTCCCTCGGTCACCGATCGCTCCCTCCTCCTTTTCGATCCGGCAAAGCCCCTTCGCTATGGGTTCCCCATCATAGCCACCCCTCGCGCCCCGCATAAAGCCCAACCCGAAACGGAAATATCATGGACATAACGACACACCGAAAAGACGGATTCATTAGAGGAAAGAGCCAGAGTTCAATTCACCCAGAGCGAGCGACAATCTCGGTCAGGACTGTCCGGTTAACACCGATGGTGCTCGTCGGATCTCTTTGTTATTTCTAAGGTTACGCGTGACATCAATGGTTTTCGATCTGAACGCCAGAGTCGCCTTGAGCCATTTCCCACCCGCCACAACGCGACGGGATCTGGCTCATGCTCAACGACCGCTACGTCTTTTCCCA
>JAYVYS010000680.1:0-5711 GCA_043784005.1 Isosphaeraceae bacterium | reverse complement strand
TCAGGACTGGTCAACATCGCGGCGCTGATGGACGAATTCATCTCGTGATCGGCCAGTACCGATGGCCTGCCAATCGCGTCGAGCTCCCGAGACCAACCCTTATCGTTTTCGCTGATCCTGCGCTGAAGGCCCATGTACTTTTCAAACAATTCGACGCCGATCACTTCCAATCGCGCATCGACGTACGACTTGCGTTCTGGACCAAAGTAGTAATCATACAACGAAAGGTGACCGATGTGAAACGCGAGGAACTTCTGGGGCATGCCCGGTGTGGCGGAAAACTTCACCGCGTCATGAGGAAACCAGAGGGGTTGTTCTCCCACGCCGATCGTGCGACCCTCCGCGGCGGCGGTGTAGAATCCGCCCGTCGCGACCCATAAAAAGAGCGCGGAAATCGTTGCCAGAGTCGCGACTCGGGGAAAAACGCCTCGCCCGATTTCGGTTGAATCCTTTGGCATCAGCCAGGCGCGTCGACGAACGGCCGAGGCCCATTCGGCCAAATTCCAGGCGGTCACCGCGCCGACCACTGCCGCGAATTGGTGGCTGTTCCTGGTCGCTCGCAGGCTCAGCACGCTGAATACGAAGAACAGAAAGAGCCGGAAGACGCTCAGTCGCCAGCCGAGCGCTATGATCGCTTTTTCGTTGTTCCTTCCACGTTTTCGCGCTGCTTTCTTGCTTTTTTCCGGCTTCTCCTCCACCTCTTCCTTCGTCACGGCTAACTTCGGAACCGGGCGGAACTTGGTGAAGACGACCCAGATCATCGGCGCGACGAAGCTAAGCCCCCCAATGGCCATTGTGACCAGATGAAGGCGGAGCGGGAGGCTGACGAACCCGTCTCGCTTGATAAAGACGGGAATGGGTGTTAATTCGGCGATAGCGTTTGAGAAAGTCGAATTTCCCATCGTCCTGGCGATTTGCAAGGGGTAGAGAGCACCCGTCAGTCCATAAGGATTGACCAGGCAGGCAAGGCCCGTCAGCACGGTCGCGATTCCCACGGGGCGCCACCACTTCGCGCGACCCGGGGCGAAAGCCCCTGGCCGCAAGGCCGCGTCGATGAGTGCCAGCATGAGCAAGAGTGGACCGAACACGAACAATCCCTGCGCATTCACCCATCCGACCTGGAGGATCGGCAGTAGAAACGTCAATCGAGGCGATCGATCGATCCGAACCAGAATGGCGAGGAAACCGCAAAGGTAAACGAGCGTGAATGTCTCAGGACGAATGTAATTCCTGCCGCTCAGGACCAAGATCGCCGGAATCCATCCCACCAACATCGCCCAGACGGGCCACTCTCGTTTCTTGGCGGTGATCAAGAGAAATACCGCCAGGCAAGTGATCACGCTCTTGGCGATCGTGAGCGCGGGGATTCCGCCTCGTTCATAGAGCCAGCTTAACGCGACCTGAAATGTCCAATGCAGATCGATCCACGGACGCTCCTGACTGGTGTACGTGTAAAGATCATGTGATGGAATCAGGCCGGTCTGGCGGATCAGGTCACCCGTGCGAAGATGCCACCAGAAATCGGTATCTTTCAATGGAAAGAGGCCGAGCAGAAAGGTCAGGGCCAGGAATCCCACGATCAAGAGGGCATCAAGGACACGCAGCCCGAAAAGGACGGAAGGGGGTTCGCCGGGAGTGGCCAGCTTTGCAAGCGCTCGGGACTTCGGTTTTTTCGAGGGGAGGCTTTCAGACGACATGGAGAGTCAAACTCACGCGCGAGAACGATCCAGCTTTTACCCACAGACCGGTTGCCAGTTTAACCCGCGATGACGTCACGGGTCGAGGCCGGCGGATCGATCGGCGAGTCGGTTGAAACGATCGGTCGCGCCTGCTAGCCTCAAGGGCGTTCGTTCGTCCTCTGCGAATGTCGCAGGCCGCGAAACACCGAATCAAGAAGGAGAATCCGATGCGTTCAGCCAGCTTGGGAAATTTTGGGGCGGCCATTGCCGTCGTCCTCGGTCTGAATCTCACGAATCTCGCCGGCGCGGCCGATTTGAAGGTCGGCGACCCTGCTCCCGCGTTCAGCATGATGGGAAGCGACGGCAAAACGCATAGCCTGGCCGACTACAAAGGGAAGCAAGCCGTGGTGATCGCGTGGTATCCCAAGGCGTTTACCGGCGGATGCACCGCGGAGTGCAAATCGTTCCGCGAGAAGTCGGCCGAGATGAAGAAGCTTCATGTCGCGTACTTCACGGCGAGCGTCGACACTGCGGCCGAGAACAAGAAGTTCGCGGAATCACTCGACCTCGACTATCCGATCCTGAGTGACCCTGATAAATCGGTGGCGAAGGCGTTTGGCGTGATCAACGAGACGCGAGGCATGGCCAATCGCTGGACGTTTTACATCGACAAGGACGGAGTGATCAAGGAAATCGACAAGAAGGTCAATACCAAGCAGGCCGCCCCCGACGTCGCCACGATGGTGGAGAAACTTGGACTCGCGGGGAAGTGACCGCATAAATTGAGCGATGATTGATGACCGATGGCCGATCGGGACCCTTTTCTGATCGGTCATTGGTTATTGGTCCTTCCTCCCTTATCGTGACCGTTCTTGCTGAAGGTCGGCCCAGCGGCCTTTGAGGTCGCCGAGGATCTTCCAGAAAAGGCGGCTATGCATTCGTCCCGGAACGCGCTCGCAGTCTCGGGCGTGGAACGAGTCGGGCTCGGTGTATTCGATGTGATGAGCGATCTCGTGGAGGAACGTGTCAAAGAGTTCCTCAAGTGGACGTCGGCCGATCTGGCAGTCGTGCGAGTAGATGCGGACAAGCCGGCGCGTCTTGTAGTAACCGCCGAGCACGCGGGTCGTCGGGCGGACATTGATGTCAACGTCGTAATCGACCAGGCAAAGATAGATCCTTCCGAGCCTGTTTTGAAATAATGGGCTGAGTGCCGAAATCGGGGGCTCGAAGCGTCGGGGAGGACCATCGGGGCTGGGCTCGATTCGAGTCGGTTCCAGACTCTCGGTCCGCGCGAAAAATTTTTCACCTTCGACCACGAATCGGCCACCGATCAGCCTGGCTTTTTCGGCCAGACGATCGATGTCAAACTGACGAGGGTCGATGAATTGCCACCCGCCGTTAGGGTGGACGAACCAGTAGCGCTCGGGCGCGCGACGGCCGTCGCCGGTCTCGGAACCCCGATCACCACTCAATTCACTCCGGTCGCACCGCAATCCTTCACGCATGGGAGTGGTTCCAACTTACCGAACGGTTCTCCAGTCTCGCCTTCGCCCGCTTAATACGTCGCTCGGCCGCCGCTGATGTCGTAGCATTGACCCGTCGTGAAACTTGCCTCGGGGCTGACGAGATAGTGAACCAGGGCCGCCACCTCTTCGACGGTTCCCACTCGTCCCATCGGGATCTTACCCACCATGTAATCGACAGTGGAAGGCGCGACTCCGTTAAGGAGTGGCGTATGAATCACGGCCGGCGAGATCGCGTTGACGGTCACGTCGGCTTTGCCGGCGATTTCCTTGGCCAAGGATTTCGTCATCGCGATCACCGCCGCTTTCGAGGCGGAATACGGCAGAAGCGTCGGGTTACCTTCCTTGCCGGCGATCGAAGCAACGTTCAAGATCCGGCCGTAGCCGCGAGAGAGCATACCTGGAACCGCCTCGCGACAGAACAGGAATGGGCCGATCACATTCACATCGAGCACGGTCCGCATCTCATCAAGGGTCAGGTTCCAGCTCAGATCGGTCCTGCCGGTGATGCCGGCGTTGTTGACCAAAATGGAGAGCGGCCCGAGGACGGACCCAGCCTCGGCGATCGCGGACGCGACGTTGGTTTCGGAACGAACGTCGCCCACGAGGGCGTGTCCGTCAAGCTCCGCGGCGATGTGTTCGGCGCGTTCGCGGCAGACATCGAACACCGCGATCTTAGCGCCGGCGCGGGAAAGCCGCCTCGCGATCGCCGCGCCGATCCCTTGCCCGCCGCCGGTGATCAGCGCCACCTGACCCTTCAATGAATAAAACGCTTCCATGAAGCGACGAACTCCCCCTGACGAGCCTTGTTCCCTCATCGTCGATCGGCGGGATTACTTACTCCGAGCGGCCCAGATCACGCCTCGCTTCAAGGTCTCGCGGAACTGAGGAGTCTTCATGGCGTTCACGTCGTGACCGAGCGCTGTCTGAAACATCTTGCCGTCGCCGTATTCGGAGACGAAGAGGAGTGGCTGCGGTTTCCCTTCGATCAGACCTTGAGCCAGAACATGA
The DNA here is from genome assembly GCA_043784005.1 of Isosphaeraceae bacterium. Lineage (GTDB taxonomy): Bacteria > Planctomycetota > Planctomycetia > Isosphaerales > Isosphaeraceae > JAYUFP01. The sequence continues at coordinate 1,498 of JAYVYS010000680.1, read as the reverse complement.
ATGTTGTTCTGAAGCTTGAGGTTGGAATACATTTCGTCGGTCGTGGTGAAGGCGGAGACCCCCTTGGTGATGGGGTGAGCGGTGTCGACGACCGTGACTTCAAAGGGACCGTACTTGGGGTGAAACGTCCCTTTCTCGGGAAACGATGTTCCCTTCGAGCGCCAGGTTCCGCCAACGAGCTTGTCGTAATCGTCCCAACCGGAGAAGGCATTGTCGGCCGCGTGATAAACCACGAGTCCACCGCCTTCCCGCACGTAGTTCAAGAAATTTTTCTCGCGATCGGACGCCCAGCGTTTGCCCTGATTGAGATTCAGGACAATAAGGTCATAACCCGCGAGTTTCTTCGGATCGGAGAAAATCGGCGCCGCGGGATCGGCTTCAATATCCACGCTGACCTTGCCATCCTCTTCAATCACCGATTTGAGCACTTCGGTGGTGGCCTTCCAATCATGGTTATTGGCACCCGTGATGATAACCGCCTTGATCTTGTCGGCCTTCGCCGCCGAAAAGGAAACCGTCGGGGCCAGCCAGGCGAGCGCAAAAGCCGTTACGGTAAGTGAAATCGATCGCACGGGGATGACCTCGCGTTTCGGGACCAAGCGGACCTCAGGCGGCCGACGACCGCCCGCCCGAGAACGCACAAGGTAACGCGCCGGGTGGTCTTTGGCCATTGTCTTTTCCAGGCTCTAAAAACCCCGAGCGATCCTGCCGGATTTCAATGCGTTTTCCGACGGGAACGTCGACCGCTGACGAAGCTGTCGATCACATATTTGCCCAGGTCGTCCGCGCCGCAGTACGCGGCGACGCCCTGGGAAACTCTCGCCATTTCGTCGACGAAATTGACCAGCCCGTGATAGAAATAGTCTTCGATCAGTGCGAAGCTCGAAATCCGGATGCCCGCCGCGGCGCACTTCTTGACTTCGGCCAGTGTATGGGTGGCCGTTTTTGGCGAAGGGGGGTAGATCAGAACGACTTCTCGGCCCTCAATATGGGCCGTCGGTTCGCCGTCGGTGATCACGATGATCTGCTTATTTTGGGCCGCCTGACGGGCGAGAAGGCTGCGTGCCAACCGCAAGCCCGCGTGGATGTTGGTGAAGTGCTCCGGCACGCGCTTCGGAGGGTTATCGAGGTCGAACCGAAGATGGACCCTGCTATCGAAGATGCTCACCGGTTTGGGGGCCGAGTTCATCAGTTGCTTTTCGGTCATCACGTTCGCATAGGTGTAAAAGCCGACGAGTTGTAAGGAGTCCTGCGCGTATTGGCCCCGAACCATCGCTTGAAGGGCCATCGCCACTTTCTTGGTCATCGCGTATTTGTTGTAACGGCTCATCGAGCCGCTCATGTCGATCAGAACAACCGTGGCGCAGCGGGATTGGTATTCCGTCTCGTACACCACGAAGTCATCGCTTTTGAGGTGGATCGGCGTACCGCCCCCCTGCCGGACCATCGCGTTCTTGATGGTCTCGTGAAGATTCAGATTCGCCAGCGAATCTCCGTA
>JAYVYS010000679.1:0-2021 GCA_043784005.1 Isosphaeraceae bacterium | reverse complement strand
TGGCGGCGGTCTGGTCGGTCGTCTCTGAGCCTGCGCGATACGCGGCGCTCGCGGGGGCGCAGGTCGGGCTTTCGGTCGGGACGTGCGGGCTTCTGATGGCGATCATGGCCCCCGTGACGGGCCATCGCGCCGCGAAAATGGCGGGTGTGCTCTATGCGTGTTCGCCCTCTTACATCGCGTTTTGCGCGCTCATTTACACCGAAACACTTCAAATGTTTCTGGTCGCGCTCGCGGCGTACGTCGCTTCGCGACTGGCGACGCGCGGCAAGGTCATTGATGCTCTTATGTTCGGAGCGCTTTGGGGCATTCTCGGATTGAATCGCCCGGAATCGAGTTATGTCTTACCTGTGCTCGTGCTCCCGTTTCTGTTGAACAAGCGGACCCTCGCACTCCAAAAGCTGTGCGGACTGGCCGTCATGTTGTTGGCATGTGCGTTGGTGATGGCTCCTTGGGTTGCGCGGAATTATCGGGTTTACGGCGCGTTCGTGCTTCACGTCCCACAGACGGGGATGGGCCTTTATGGCGGATCGTATCCGAATCCGCCAATGTACGGCCGGGGCTGGGTGAGGACGGAGAAGGGGGATGTCTCTTACTGGGAGCAGCCGGAATTTCTCGAACTGACGGCACCCTACTGGGATCGCGCCGCGCTCGCGAAACGCCCGGGCTGGCGTGACGAGGTGCTGGCCTCCCGCGAGCGCGATTTCCTCGTCATCGATCGGACTCTCGCCGCCGCGGCGAAACGGCAGATCGCAGCGCATCCCCGAACCTATGCGTGGAACCTGATGTTCCATATCTATGCCCTCTGGGGCCGTCCCGCCGCGTGGGATACGCTCGACGTAGGATCTGCCCGCTTTGTGTGGCTCGGAGGATATCTGGTCTATCTCGTGCTCGCGGGCTTGGGCGTGGTCACGGTCTGGCGAGATTCGCGGTGGAACACGTTGGCGATGAGCTGGCTCGGGTTCGCGACCTGGTCCACGGTCGTGCTTTTGCCGATCGTGACCGAGCCGCGTTATCAGGCAAGCGCGGGGATCTTCTTGACGGGCTTCGCAGGGGCGGGACTGGCAAGCCTGTTGCCGTCGCGGTCGAAAGTGCGAAACGCCGCGGCTTGACGGTCATATCATCCCGTGATCGATTCCCAAAGCCGGGCGTCGACGAACCGACCGAGGTGTCCGACATTCGTGGCGGCCACGATGACGTCGTAGCCGTCTTCGGCTGCGAGCTGGGCCTGCGCGGAAAGAATGACGTCGCAATCCAAAGCCGCATCCGAGGCAGTCGGGTAGCCTTCCCTTCTTGCGTTCGCCCAGAGCATGGCCGCGCGCTGCCATACCGCGGTTGTAACGGGTAGAAAACGGGGACGACGCGCCAGCTTGTCCAGTCGATCGAGGCCTCCGCGACGACCGGCACGAAATAATTCGCGTCGCACCTCGTAATCGGACCGTTCGGGTACGATTACCTGAACTCCGATGGCGATCAGACCATTTAGCCACGCCTTGCAACGACGTGACTCCTCCGCCCCACTTGGGTTGGTCAATACACTCAACGGTCCGGCATCCAGCAGTATCAAACGGCTCATGGGAACAGGTTCCGGGATGATGCCACTCGACGCTCGCCAAGAGCCTCCTTTAGAATCGTCAGCGTCTCTTGCTGTTCTTTCTCGTCACCTTCGGTCACCCATGAATCGAGGAGCCCTAAAAGTTCCTCGTTGCCGCGTGCTAATTCCTCGGCACTAATCGCCGGGACATACGGCGTTTCGGCCGTCTCAGCAGGTGGGTGAACAGATTCCATGATAGAAACCTCCCTCGAATCAAAATGCATTCCGGACGTCTGAATCATCTGAGATTGTCTCAAACAACCTGGCCTTTCCGTAGTAAACGGACAAAAAACAACGCTCACGATTCCGATTTTGTTCAATGGCTAGTAGCGTGTCTGGCGTCAATTAGATTTCCCGTCCGACGTCAATTATTTTTCCCGGACGCATCAGCCGGTTGTTATTCGGTCGCGACTGGAGTCGGACGGCCCTT
>JAYVYS010000678.1:0-3197 GCA_043784005.1 Isosphaeraceae bacterium | reverse complement strand
GCAGCCTCAGCGAAATCTTGCAAATTCTCAGCCTGACGCTTTTCGAGAAAACCCCTATTTTCAAGCATTAAGCGAGTCAAAATCGCAAGATCCGGAACCACCTTTCCCTAACCAGTTGAATCTGTTCGACTTATAGCCGGACAGTTGTGATTTCGTGTCTTGAATCTGTCTGTCTATCTTCTTCTGTCGCGAACAGGAAATGGCCCTTCCGGGGCGCAAAAACTCGTCCACCAAAAACGCTTCTGAACGGTACATACGGTACAAACGCGACAGGCCCGATTTCCCATTCGCGCGCAACATCATTCCTTGCAAGAACTCGGGTCGCAATACCCTGGAAATTCGTCGCGAATTTCCAGGGTGAACGAGACGACATTATTCACGGGTCTCCGAAGTTCCGGTGAACTGAATCGCGTCAGTCCACCCGACCCGGACACAGAGTCGTATCCATACGGACGGGGAACGTGACCGCGGGTCGTGATTGCGAACGACGGCGGTTCATCGACCCTTGGGCACAGGGAGGTGTTCGGTGTTTTCAAGGGAATCCCGGCGGACACGCCGGAACGGCAACGACCGACGCCGGCCGTGCTTTGCCGCGTTGGAGAGTCTGGAACGACGCGAGTTGCTGGCTTACAGCCCGCTCGGGTCGTCGCTGCCAGACCTGACGATCAGTGGCTTCGCCTCGCCAGTCGCCTCGTGGGGCGGGCCTGTGACGGTCACCTTCAACGTCCAGAACATCGGGGCAAGTTCAACGATCGAGCCCCTCGCGTTGAGCCCCGGATCAACCAGCTCCGCCGATGCGGGTCCCTACAAGGTCGCCGTTTACGCCGTGGCGAATCAGCGCAGCCTGAACAATCCCGTGCTGGTCGGAACGGTCGATCTGACGAATCAATCCCAGAACTCGGTTGTTCAAACCACCACCACCTTGACCATGCCAGACCGGAAGTTCGGCTTTCCCGGTGACGGCGGTAAGATCTTTCTGTTCTTTCAGGTGAACGCGACTGGCTCACTGCTCGAAAGTGATACGTCGAACAACGTGAGCAAGCTCGTTCCTCTCACGATCGAAGCCCCGTTGCCCGAACTCGCGACGGTGGGCCTGGACTTGCCGCCGACGATCCAGCCGGGTGATACCGTCCAGCCGAACATCCGGATCGCCAACTTCGGCCCGGCCGACACCTCGCCGCAAGGGCCGTTCACGGTCGCGCTGGTCGCCTCGACCACCCCGACGTTCAACCAGGGCAGCACGATCGTCGCGACCTACACCATTAGTAATATCCCGAGCGAGTCTCAAGTCGCGACGCAGGGATCGGTCTTTGGCGATGCCAACCTGATCCCACAGAAAAACGTGGTGACCATCGCCGGGTCGCCCGTGACTCTGCCGACCTCTCCGAGGACGTACTACCTCGGCGTGGTGATCGATCCGACGAATCAGCTCAAGCAACTCCAGCGCGTGCCTCAGTTCAGCAGACCCTTGAACGTGTTCAACCTGCCGCACAAGATCGGCCCGCCGATCAAGTTTCTTCCTCCCGCGGGCGTCCTCGTGGCAGGGGGGGTGACGAACGTGCCCCAATTCCCGCTTCCGTTCGGCGGGAATCCTGTTGGGGGCGCACCCGACGGAACCTTCCCGGCTCCGTATCCGCCTGTGTTGCAGGCCTTCAGCCCGGGCATCATCGCGACGGCAGGAGTCTCCGCGACGGGCGTGTCCGGCGGCACCGCGTTGAAGCTCAAAACGCACTTGACCGGCGTTCGTGGCCGGACCTCGCATCCAACGGGGACCATCAGCTCGATCTCGACAGCGGATGCCTCGAAAGGCTTTTCCAAGATCGGTCTACTAAGCTGACTCGATCGATGACGCCAATTTGGTGGAGAATCGCACGAGCCCGGCGGCCTCAAGAGGGTCGTCGGGTTTCTTCGCACGCCTGCGGTCCCTTGACCCCGTCACCCGCGTCCTCCTACAATCGCGACTCATTGCGTGGCCCAGTTTAAACGGGAACGCCCGGACGAGTCCGCATCCACGACGTCACATCACCGGCAAAGCCAAGCACCAACGTATGACTCGTCGATTTGTAAATCAGTTGAGCAACGGTGAGGCGGTCGACGAGGCCTTTCTCGTCGCCGACAAGCAACTCCGGGCCAATCGCCAAGGCAACCTGTACCTCCACCTCGAACTTCGCGACAAGACCGGAACGGTCGGCGCGCGGCTCTGGAATGCGAGCGAGGGACTGGCGAGGACATTCGAACCTGGCGACTTCCTTCATGTGAAGGGGAAGACCCAGGTATTCCAAGGGTCGCTCCAGATCATCCTTTCGCATCTTGAGGTTGTGGACCCGCAGAAGATCGAACCCGAAGACTACCTGCCCCAGGGAACGCAAAACGTCGCCAAGCTCACCGCGAGGCTTCGTGAACTCCTTTTCCGCATGACGAATCCGCATCTCCGCGCGCTCGCGGAGTGCTTCTTGATCGACGAGGAGTTCCTCCGCAAATTCACCACGGCACCGGCCGGTGTGAAGAACCACCACGCCTATCACGGCGGCCTGCTCGAACACGTTGTCACGCTCGCGAACATCGCGGACCGAATTGTCGACCTTTACCCCGACCTCGATCGCGACTTGCTTCTGACCGGGATTTTTCTCCACGACATCGGCAAGATCGACGAGTTGAGCTACGACCGCGCCTTTACTTATAGCGACGAGGGCCAGCTCGTCGGGCACCTTGTCATGGGCGTCGAAATGCTTCGCGACAAGGTCCAGCGCACCGCCGACCTCACGGGCGAACCGTTTCCCGCCGAGCTTCTTTTGCGGCTCAAGCACATGATCGTCAGCCATCACGGCACCCACGAGTTCGGCAGCCCGAAGTTGCCGATGACTTTGGAGGCCGTGGCGCTTCATTATCTGGATAATCTTGACGCCAAGATCCACGCGTTCACTCGTGAAATTCGCGATGATCCTTGTCGGGAGTCAAGTTGGACTCCGTTCCAGCAAAACCTCGGCCGTCGCCTCTTCAAAGGGACTCCCACCGTTGCCGATGCCTCGGGCAACGGACAGGAACCGGAGTAACCTCCGGCCAGCCTGAGAATCATCTGACTGACCATCATGAGCGACTTCGCCGAAAAAATACTGGGACAAGTCGGGCGCGACGACTATGCGCCGATCACGCTCAAGGCGATGTCGCGGCAGTTTGAGGTTCCACCAGAGGAGTAC
>JAYVYS010000677.1:0-3133 GCA_043784005.1 Isosphaeraceae bacterium | reverse complement strand
AGTATGAGAGGCGATGAACTCACGGAACTGCTCTCAAAGCACAAAAAGACTGGAATCTTGATCGATGCCAATCTATTTCTGCTGCTTGTGATCGGACGGCACGACAAAAACCTCATTCCCTCGTTCAAAAGGACGTCGCAATTCACCATTGAGGATTTTGACTTATTGAGCGGTCTTGTGGCGTTGATGGGTCGAGTGTTGACGACGCCTAACATATTGACCGAGGTGAACAGCCTGGCCAATCAACTGGGTGAATCACTTAAAGGCGGGTGTTACGCCGCTTGTGCGGCGTTTGTGGAGTCGCTCGCCGAAGAACGTTACCTCGATAGCCGTTCGATCGTGAAATCCGCGCTTTTTGACAGGCTCGGGTTAACGGACATCGGGATTCTTCGCTTGTCGGAACAGAATCGTCTCGTCCTTACCGATGACCTCCGCCCCACAGGTTATCTACAGCACGAAAACCGTGATGTGATCAATTTTAATCACATTCGTATGCTCAATTGGAATCTCTGATCGAAGACGTCAGAGCGTCTTCAAGTATTCGATCACGTCCATACGCTCATCCTCCGTCAATTTATCACCAAAACGGTGCCCGCCGTTCCCCAGGCCGAATCGAGCGGAATCAAACGTGAATCGGCGTTCCGCCTCGTTCAAGCTTCGCGAGGATTGGACCGTTTCAAACGTCCAGCCCACGCGCTCGATGTCGTAGTATCGGAAATCTGTGGAGGGTGGACGCTTGAACCGAGTCGGTCGCGTGGAGGATTTCAAGAGGTTGTAGATCGTCGGCACCGAGCCGTTATGCAGGTAGGGCGCTGTCGCCCAGATCCCGTCCAAGGGCGGAGCTTGATAGCCCGTCATGACAGGATTCGCAGGATGGTTTTCGCCCAGCCAGGTGGCGTTGTAGTGTGCGACAAGTTTGTCAGAGAGGCCGTGAGCGCGGGCGGGGTCGGTTCCGATGACGTCAAGATCGACGATCTCATTCGGATACTCGCCCTTATCGCCATATGTCCCGTGGCACTTCGCACAGTTCGCCTCGAACAAAGCCTGTCCACGCTGAGCTTTCGACGTTTCGATCGCGAACGGATATTTCGGAGGGGTCAAGCTCTTGAAGTAGGCCAGGATCTCTCGAAACGTCGGTTCGAGTTTCTTGAGGTCGACGAGCGACTTCTCGCCGAGGAGAAACTGCATGTTTGAGCGGACGGAATCGGCTGGAGTGCGTCCGTCATAGTACATCGTCTTTTTCTTGGCCAGGTTCCACCAGGGAGGCGTATCAAGCTCGGGAAGTTGAGCGTCGAGACGGAGCGGAAGCAGCCGCCGAGAAAGGTTAGTATTACGCAGGCTCAAGAGGACCGCCGAGAACATCCCCGCGTTGACGGTGCCGCGCGACGTGTTGATCGCGAAGGACATCGGTGGCAAGAATCGACCGTCGGCGCGTGCCATTTCTTCAAAAAGAAGCGCCGCATCGATCTGAGTATTCCCAAGTCCCACGTAGGTCGTTCCGCCAATCGAGCCGCCATGGCACATCAGGCAATCCACCTGGATACCTGACTTCTTCGCTTCGGACGTGACCCCCCGTTTAAGCCCCATCGGCAGGTTGTCGTTGGGCACAACTGCGGAATTCAGACCATAGCGGCGTCGGAACGACTCCGCGTAGGCGTCAGGCTCTTTCTCGGGGTCGGGAGCGTTTTCACCCCAGAATTTGCCGACTTTCTGGTAAGCGTCATCTTTCCAGGCAGGACCGAGCAGCCCTTTGGATGTCAGGGTTTCTTTCCCACGTTCGGCCGCGCCCGGATCGGGCTGGTCCCCTTTGACGGGGGGACCAGCCGGTAGAAAGAGGATCGCGAAACAGAATCCCCACAATCGCCAATATCTCATTGCCCTTCCTTCGCGTCGCCGAGGGCCAATTGCAAACCCATACTCTCTTATAGGCGAACGTGAAGGGGTCGGGAATGGCGAAAAGATCCGCATCCAATTCGCTTAAAATCACCTTTTATGCTCGTTGGCTTTGTTGATGAGACTATTTCTTCTTGATTTCGCGTCGACCTGGATCGAAATCACCCTCAATGCTCAGTGGCTTGATCCGGAGATTTCGGAACTGGACGAGGCTGGGAGGGCCGAGATATTTGCCGTTCTTGAACCCGCCGTGGTGTTGCAGAGCGATCGGACCCGTGGCCGGTATCCCTGGCAATTCGGCGGCTTCAATCACGGTGATGTCGTTAAGGGTGACGGTGAGCCTATCCCTTATCAAGGTGATCTCGAACGCATTCCATTCGCCGACCGGCTTATCCGCCTGAGTCTTCGGCGTGACTCCCGCGCGGACCTTCGACGGCAAGGATTTATCCATCCTGTAGCCGTACACTTCGCCTGATCCGATCGGCCAGCACCAAATATTGACCTGACTCTTCCCGTTCATGTCGCGGAGGTAAACGCCGGAATCGCTGTCGGGAAGTGTGAGTTTCAGTTCCTTACCGTCGACGCCACGCGCAAGCGAACCGTCCGGGAGCACGTAAGCGACGTTCGGGTTCAAGAACGGCGTTTCCTTGATCCGCCAGTCGAATTTGAGCACGAAGTCGCCGTAGGTTTTCTTGCTGATGAGGTGTTTTTCACCGGAGGATTCGCTCTTCGCATCGTAATCGATCACCCCGTTTTCGACCTTCCAATGGCCGTTGTCATCTTTGGGAATCAGCCATTGGGAGAGGTCTTTGCCGTCGAAAAGCGAAAGGAATCCCTCCTCGGACTTTTCCGGAGCGGCTCCCGCGCTCAAGAGTACCGCCAGGGCAAAAGACGCCGTCGCGGCCAGCCTCGGGAATAAACGCATGGGGGTGATTCTCGACGTGACAGGGGTAACGAGCGACGTTGTTCTCTCGGCGATTGTCAGTTCACGCTACACCGCGCTTGCGGGCACGTCAACCGAACGGTTTGACAGAAGGCCACTGCCGCCCTTTCTAAGTTCAAGTTTCGCAGATTCTGAGGTGGTTCGCCGGGGCAAAAAGTTGTCGGCTTCCTCGCCAGTTTTTGGCAAATTGTCTGGGTCTCATACGGTTCCCAGAAATTTCATGCGTGATCGCTGACGTATGGGGCGGCGCAGATGGATCGAACCGACTCCGGCTTCAAGCACACCGCACGCCACGCC
>JAYVYS010000676.1:0-3084 GCA_043784005.1 Isosphaeraceae bacterium | reverse complement strand
ATTGATGTGACTAAATGTACTGAGGAAGAGCTTGAGGACATTATTAGAACTGAGAGCAAGGGCTGAACTGGAGTTGCGGCGGCGGCGAAACAAGCCGATCCCGATCTGGTCCCCCTACCCGAATAGCCCTCAACAAAGGGCGATCCAAAGCGAAGCCGACGTGATCGGATTCGGTGGCCAGGCGGGTGGCGGAAAGTCGGACCTCCTGATTGGCATCGCCTTGACCGAGCATCGCAAAAGCATCATCTTTCGCCGCGAATTCCCGCTCCTCAAGGACCTGATCGAACGCTCGCGGGATATCGTCGGCGACAAGGGCCGGTACAACGCGAATGAGAAGGTCTGGCGGCTCGATGATGGCAGGCGCCTTGAGTTCGGGGCGGTCCAATATGAACATAACGTCAGCAATTATCGGGGTCGTGCCCACGACCTGAAATGCTTCGACGAAGCCACCGAGTTTTCGGAACGTCAGGTGCGATTCTTGCTCGGGTGGACGCGGACCACGGTAGAGAATCAACGCTGTCGGGCGGTCCTCACGTTCAACCCGCCATCGAACTCTGAAGGGCGATGGGTCATCCGGTTCTTCGCCCCGTGGATCGACAAGAAACATCCCAGGCCCGCGCAGTCCGGCGAGTTGCGATGGTTTGCGATGGTGGCCGGGGAAGAGGTTGAACGCGAGACCGGGGAGCCGTTCACAAGCGACGGTGAGGACATCAAGCCGACCTCTCGCACGTTCTTCAGCGCCAAGCTCGCGGACAATCCGAAGCTGATGGCGACCGGCTATGGCCGTACGCTGATGGCCCTGCCCGAACCGTTGCGGTCTCAGCTTCTCTACGGCGACTTTGACGCGGACAGTGGCGATAACCCCTGGCAGTTGATCCCAACACGATGGATCGACGCGGCATTCAAGCGGTGGGAAGGGCGGACGCCAACGGTCAAGATGACCGTGATGGGCATGGATGTGGCGCACGGTGGCAAGGACCAAACGGTGCTCGCCCCTCGCTACGGTGATTACTTCGGCAAGCTCCGCAAGTATCCGGGCCGGTTGACGCCAGATGGTGCCTCGGCGGCGGCTTACGCGATGGAGCTTTACGATCCCGGTGCGATCATCAATGTCGATGCGATCGGCTACGGGGCCTCGGCGCAAGAGCGGTTGGCCGACATGACCTGGCAGCCGCCGAAAGTCGAGAAGCAAGGGCCGCAAGCCATGGCCCTTCCGGGCGCGAAGCAGCCTCAAGATGAGCCACCCCGAGCCGTGCGGGCCGACGCGATCAATGTAGGGGCCGGGTCAAGCTATCGGGACCGATCCGGCAAGTACAAGATGCAGAACCTGCGGGCCGAAATGTACTGGCGACTCCGCGAGGCCCTCGACCCCGAGAACAACGCGACCCTGGCCCTGCCGCCGGATAACGAATTGCTCGCGGACCTGACCAGCCACACGTACAAGATCACTCCGCAAGGGATCAAGATCGACAGCAAGGACGAGATCAAGACCAAGCAAGGGGGGCGGTCCCCGGACTGTTCCGACGCGGTGGCTCTGGCGATGCTTGAACCAATGACGTATGCGTTTTTGTGAGAGAGCGACATGATCTTACAAGACTTCAAGAGCCCGTACTTTGCCAACGCTGAACGATCCGGGGTTGCCCACCGGATTGGCGACGTGATCCATACCGGGAACCTTCATTGGATCTTTGTTTGTCCCGTGACTTACGTGATTGGCGCGCGGGAGATCATTTCTCAGGTGTTCGCATGACGAAAAGCCTATCGCTCATGTCAACCACCGGCACGGAGCCTCTGACGGGATCAGAGGAATGGTCTGCCGAAGCGCTCCGTGATGGGATTCTCACGACCATCACCCTACCAATGATCGTTGAAACGAGACGGCTTTCCGGGCCGACCGATGCCACGCTGAAAGCCTCCCCGTCTTTATAAACCATGTCACTTCACTCTGATGACGAACACGCGCGATCCTTTCTCCGGGGCCTGGAAGATGGAACGAAATCCATCCCCGGTATGCCGGACTCCGCGCCGTTGCGGGGCATGGTTCATAGCGCCTCAGGGGGCTCGGGAGGCTACGGGGCCGACTTCCTGCGGCGGTTCCTGCCCGGCTCCGATTACGATTACGCGGCGCAAGCGGGCGACCTCTGGAAGAATTCGGCAATCGCCGCATGTTTACGGGTTTATAAATCAAACTTTCCGCAGCCCGAAATGGAAGTGCGACGGATCAAGGGCAAGGGCCGGGACCAGATCGTACCGCGCCACCCCCTGGTCAAGCTCTTCTTACGACCTAACGACGGCTACGACCGCTACGCCTTATGGTCCTCGTTTTGCACCGCCGCGCTGTGCGATGGCAACGCCTACCTCCTCAAGATCCGATCCCGCGCGAAAATCCCGGTCCAACTTTGGTGGGTTCCCCCCTGGATGCTTCGCCCCGTCTGGCCAACCGATGGGTCGAGCTACGTATCGGCTTATCAGTACATGGTCAATGGCCGGATCTTCCTGGTCCCACCCGAGGATGTGGTCCACTATCGCCACGGTGGCCCCGACCCGCGCTACGAGCGGCTGGCCATGTCTGAACTCAAAGCGGCTTCGGCGCGAACGGTGTGCGGGCTCAACGAGGTCGATGGCTACACCGCCAGCATCATGCGGAACATGGGCATTGTCCCGTTCGTGATCGAACCGGCCTTCGAAGGGGGGAAGATCCTCAGAGAGGACGCCGAGACGATCCGGGCGCAATGGCGCGAGCGAACGACCGGCGAGAAGCGCGGCGAGCCATTCATCAATCCCGGTGCGTTCAAGGTGACTCAGCTTGGTTTGTCCCCCGACGCGATGGCGATGGACAAGATCCCCGCCCGTCTTGAAGATCAGATCGCGGGCCTGATGGGTGTTCCGGCGATGCTCGCAGGACTGACCTCGGGCGCTCAGCATAAGACCTATGCAAACTGGGGAGAGGCCCGGCGGTCATTCTACGAAGACACGTTGATCCCGATGCAAGCGGCGGTCGCGGAGTGCCTTGAACACAACCTCCTGGACGATCCCGGAATCGGCGACAGCACGACGCAAAACGTCATTTTTTCCTACGATCGC
>JAYVYS010000675.1:0-2983 GCA_043784005.1 Isosphaeraceae bacterium | reverse complement strand
TTTTGATCGCCGATGAGGTCGCTGTCGGATTCGGACGGACAGGGACGATGTTCGCTTGTCAACAAGAAGGCGTCTCACCGGACTTTTTGTGTCTCGCGAAAGGGTTAACCGGAGGCTACCTTCCCCTTGCCGCAACCTTGACCACTGAAAAGGTTTACGATGCTTTTCGCGGAACCGCAACCGACGCGAAGACGTTTTATCACGGTCACACCTACGGCGGGAATCCGCTCGGTGCGGCGGTCGCACTGGCGACGCTTCAGGTCTTTGACGATGAGCAGACGCTCCTGAACCTGAAGCCCAAGATCGAGCGCCTGACTGCCCGGCTTGAAGAAATTACCGTCATGCCTCACGTCGGAAACGTGCGGCAACGGGGCCTGATCGCGGGCGTGGAACTTGTCGCCGAAATCGCCACAAAGACGCCCTACGATCGGTCCCAACAAGTCGGTGCCCAGGTCTGCCTCCAGGCCCGATCACTCGGACTCTTCTTACGACCGCTCGGCGATACTCTGGTCATCATGCCTCCTTTGAGCATCTCGCGGGATGAACTCGACTGGATGATGGACGTAATGATACGATGCATCCACTTAGAGACCGAGGACCGCGATGTTTCGGTCGAGGCATGATGATGATACCGGGCTTGCTTATCGTCGGTACGGATACGGGAGTCGGTAAGTCCTCGGTCGCTGTTTCGATCATCAGGTCGCTCGTGGCGGACGGTCGTCGGGTCGGGGCTCTGAAGCCCGTAGCGACCGGTGCGTCGCTTTGGGGGATGAGTTTATACTCGGAAGATGCTGATCGGATGAGAAGCGCGCTCGGCGCAGATGTGCCACTCCATCGCATCAATCCGCTGCTCTATGCAAAACCGCTAGCCCCTTCCGTCGCGGCGCGGATGGAGTTGCGCCCCCTCTATGTGGCGGAGCTTAATCGAATTGTTCGTGAAGCGCTGGATTGGTGGTCGGAACGAGTCGACTTGATAATCGTGGAAGGAATTGGCGGCATTTTGTGTCCGCTTACCGAAACAACGACGGCCGCGGACTTGGCCGTCAAAATCGACTTTCCCCTGATCGTGGTGGCGAGGCGAGCCCTTGGTACACTCAACCACACTCTCTTAACCATCGAGGCGGCTCGGGCTCGGGATCTTCGGCTTGCAGGGATCGTCTTGAATAGCGCCGAGCCCGAACCCGAGGGCCTTGCCGAAGGGACGAACGCGATGGAACTGGCGTGTCGCCTTCCCGGAGTCGCCATCCTCGCGGAGGTACATTATGGCGAAGAAGAAACATTGGGCACTCAGATTAATGCAGTAGACTGGTTCAAGATGGCACGAAGGTCGAGGATGCTTTGAGGTATCTAAAGATCGATCCGAAGAGTGGCTGAAGCGATCCGCATTCCGATCTTGAGACGGGAGGTAGTCGAGTTATGTCTAGCGACGTGTTTAAAGCGAACCTTGGTGCTTCAGACGCGAATGTTGAGGCGAACTCTCTACCCCATGATCCTGGAATAACTCGGCCACGGGATCCGGCAGACCCCTTTGGAACGAGTCTGAGTGGTGACGAATTAAGCGTCGTCTTGACTCATGGTCGGCCTGATCCTGTTCTGGGAGAGTTCCGAAACTCCGAGACTTTGCCTACGACCGTCGATCCCGGAGACTGCGCTCGTGCCAACCCAATAGAAGCCCTGGCCGCTCTTGAGTTCAACGCGACCGATAAGGCAAGGGCTCCTCAATCCTCCGCACTCTCCGTCTCATCGTCCGAGGCGATTGCTTCGCTCGACTTGGGTGAGCCCGCTCCTCTCCCCTTGCATGCGGCAGCCTCTTCTCAATACGCAAAAAAGCCATCGCGTCGCGCCGATGACGACCACGAGAACCGGGGGATTTCCCTCGCGACGGTCTTGCTCGCGAGTTACGCGAGCGCAATCACTCTCGGTTTAATCTGGGTGTTGTGGACGGGTCGCCGCGTTCGTGATTTCGTTGAACCCGAGAACATCCCCGCCATGGATACCCGGCCGGACCCCGGTCTGAGGGCGGATCAGTCACATAGGCTGATCCCTCCCCCACCCATTGATGCGCAACACCTGACCACACTTGGCCAGCCGGTCAGGATCGGATTGATCGAGGCCACGGCGTTGGGGGTCAGCTTGGGTTCCGTCGACCTCGAACGTGATTCCACGAGAGAGAAGAAATCCGGAGGCAAAAGGGCCTTGAAACTCAGGATTCGACTCAAAAACACGTCGACGGATATCGTCCTCTCTCCCCTCGACGAAGCGTTTCTTCGTCCGCGCCCGCGTGCCGATCCGGAAAGCTACATCGAGTCCTCCGAGGGTGGCCCGGTCATCTCACTTTTTCCTCTCGCGATCGAGAGTGAATGGTCCATCGTGGGTCAGGAATTTCGGGAACTTCACCCGGGTCAATCGTTCGACACGGTCATCGTGAGCACCCCCGAGGCCGACAAGGAGTCGACTTTAGAAATGACCTGGCGAATCCGCCTCCGGACCGACATCAACCATACAGACGACCTCGGTGTCAGGTTCCATAAAGAGGAGATCAAATCCTCGAAGTAAACGATTCGGACAAAAAAGTCGAGCGGGGTCAGAACGACGAATTCCGAAATAGACCGCAAAGTTCAGTCGAGTCGCAGAGAGGATGAGTAATATATCGAGACACGGTCAGACCGCGAAAAACACGACCCCTTTCGTTAATTCTCGCCTAAATTTTCCGCGCTCATGCGGTTAATCCGCCGCTGTGAGGCCCGAGTCGTTGATTCGCGATCGACGTTGCGAACTTCATGCGAAATCATCAAGACTGGCGGAACGTGACCAAAATCTGAGCTACCTTCGGGAAGATTGCCGTCGTTATGGTCGGTGTTCGGTGACAGGCAATTCGCCGGCCTTGTCGCCGAACATGACTCCCGGATAGGTCCGTTCGAGGTTCCCGGATGAGCGATTTTCTTCCAGCCGACGAAACTCGACCCCAGACCACACCGCTGTC
>JAYVYS010000674.1:0-3371 GCA_043784005.1 Isosphaeraceae bacterium | reverse complement strand
CCGCGCTCGCGTGGCGGGAAGATCGCGCGAAGCGCGCGCGATTCCGCACGATCCGAAGCTGACTCTCCAAATCCGTGCCCGTCCACATAATCCACTTCGGTTGGGTTGATTCTCGACCCGCCATAGGCTCGGCGCATCGCGCGGACTCGCCCCTTTCCGCCCGTAGCGGCTAGCCCGGCGGATTTGCCAACGCTCGCAAGTCCAATGCCCTGAAGCACCGCGTAAACTCGATCTCCATCGCGTTCGGAATCCGCCAGACGCTTCAGGACGAGCACACCCACGCCAACCCCGGGGAGAGGTGCATCGACATTCGCCGAGGACGGCATGGCGTCATCTCGCGTCGAAACCACTCCAACTCGATGGGAATCCCTCGATAACTCAATATCTACCTGGAGGTTGACTCCCGCCACCAGGACAAGATCCGCGCGACGCGCGACGAGCGATTGAGCCCCCAGCTCGATGGCGATCAGTGACGAGGCACTCGACGCATTCACATCAAACGAAGCGCCCGAGAGGTCGAACTGGTCCGCCACCCATCCCGCTACGTCGCCCGTCCGGTGTCCGGGATTCGTCCCGACCTCGAACGCGGGAAGGCTCGACTTTAAGTCAGCCCTAATCGATTCCACGACCTCATCCGACCACTCGGGATGAAGTGCCTGCAGCATTGCGAGCGTTTGAGTAAGAACTCGGCCGCGCTGCACGTTCGTCAGGTCGCCCCTGTTGACATTATTTTCTCTTCCGACCACGACCTCAACGCGGCGACCATCGGCGATGCCTCCGGCAAGCCCCGCATCATCGAGTGCCAATATCATGGCATCGCGCACCAAGGACCGCTCGGGATCGCATTCATCGACGAGTCGCGGCACGTTCCCGTGTCGCGTCAGGCCTAACGTCCTCGCAGGATCGAGGTTACCAACGTGTTGACCGTCGACGTGGCCATTCAAAGTTGTATTCAGGTTGTGAACACGCGAGGGCTTCCACCGACCAGCCGAAATATCATTCGTGCAAGTCTTCGCCTCAACCGCGTTTTTCCAGAATGAAATGAGGTCCGGCGTGCCCGGAAAGCGACACGCCATCCCGACGATCGCCACCTGGAGCGGCCTCGGTTTCAAACGACCGTGTTGCGTTGTAAGATGTCGGATCATGAATTGCTCATTGCCTCGCCGACGTGAGCAAGTCCACCGAGGTCACCGCTCAAGATGACCTCGACCACGCCCTTTCTGCCTGAATCCAATTCGTCGCCGAGTCGTTTACTTCCATCCTGGGGATCGATCATCCCGAAGCCTTGTCGACCGAGGTGGCCTTCAAGATCTGAAACCATTCCGATATTCGACCAAGGCCCCCAGTTCATCGAAACGACACGACAGGTCCAGCGGCGATCGACCCAGATGGCCAGTTTGTTGAGGGCGTCGTTCGCCGCCGCGTAATCGCACTGACCGCGGTTGCCGAATCTTCCGGCGATCGACGCGAAAAAGGCGGCGAACTTGAGGTTTTCGGGGTCGATGGCTCGTACAAGATTTAGAGCGCCTACAAATTTCGTGTCGAACACTCGGTCGTAGGATTCTGGTGATTTATCGAGAAGTAGCTTATCCTGAATCATCCCCGCCCCATGAATTAAGCCGATCGGCGCTCCAAGACGAGCCTGCCACTCTCGCATGATTCGCGTCAGCGCCGAACCGTCGCGAATATCCACCGAGGCGTATTCGACATGCACACCTCGCGCTCGGAAACTTTGAAGATTATCACGGATCTCGCGATTGTGCAAAAATGACTGATATGTTCTTTCAAGTTCCGCCGGACCGACTTGGCCGAGAATGGAGAGCAACTTCGACTTGATCGATGAGGGCTCCGTCAAATTGGCGAGCCTAGGGTCGTCTCGTTCGGGGGGCGGTGGGCTGCTTCCCAGAATCAAAAGCGTTGGCTTCCAGCGCGTGACAAGGTCCGCAGTGATGGCGGCCGTGATCCCTCGCGCTCCTCCTGTGATCACAATCGGGGCTCCCTCGGCGATATTTATAGGTTCGATCCCGTCCGGTCCAATGGCTTCCACGCACGGGACGAGCCGGATTCGTTTCCCCTGGTGATATCCAACCTCCGAGTGGCTATCAGAAGTGAGCAACTCTTCTATCAATCGCTCGACGAGCTCTTCCGACGACTCGGATGGATCGACATCCACAACCCTGGACGAGACCTCGGGCCACTCTCTGGCGATGGTTTTGACAAGGCCCGAGATGGCTCCCTGTCCAGGGAAAAAGGTGTCGGAAGTTTCGGTGAGACTGGCGAATGTCCCCCCCATCGCCGTGACGGCTACCACCGCGGCACGCCCGTTTCTTGACGCGTCCGCAAGGCTCTTGCCAAACGCTCGAAGCAACAAAAAGAAGCCTCGCGCCTCGACGGCAATCCGGTTCTCCCAACCGATTGTGTTGAGGCTGGTTACCTGAGCGTTTTGAAAAGGTAGGAGATGGAGTATTCCCGAGAC
The DNA here is from genome assembly GCA_043784005.1 of Isosphaeraceae bacterium. Lineage (GTDB taxonomy): Bacteria > Planctomycetota > Planctomycetia > Isosphaerales > Isosphaeraceae > JAYUFP01. The sequence goes on along the minus strand of JAYVYS010000674.1, from coordinate 895 downwards.
ATTCCCCATGTCCCGAATCCGATTCGCCAACCTTTCAACATCGGCGGGCGAAGTGAAATCGACACTCAACATCCCGGAATCGTCGATGGTTTTAGAAGTCGTCGAATGGATCAAGGTGAGTGACTTATATCCCGCTTTCCTCAGCGTCGAGACAGCCCTACGCGCCATTCCGCGACCATCATCGGTCACTAGGACGAACCCTTCGCGATTCAATCCCGTTCTCGCGATATGCCGCTGAAGGGGTGCCTCATCAGGAACGAGAATCATTCGACGGGCCGGAGCATGGCTCGGCTTGATCTCAAGTCTTAGCGCGGAGCTAACGGAGGCATCGCTTGCTTTGCCGTCGTGCGATGAAAGTCCGTGATCCGTGTCGTCGCGCAGACGACCGAGACGCTCCACGATCGAACCAAGGGTGCGGGCACGAGAGAGCTGCTCCATGAGATCCGAAGGGATACCGCCCCGCGTCGCAGGCAACTCCTCGCATAAGGTGCCGAGGATTTCGACACGTTTGATGGAGTCGATCCCGAGATCGGCCTCAAGGTCCAGATCCAGCCGAAGCATCTCTTGGGGATACCCCGTGCGCTCACTCACGATCGCCAACAACCTTTTTTGGAGGTCGGGCGCGGAGCCCGATAACTCGACTCCTTCGGTTAGGACTTTTTCTGGCCCCGCCAAGTGTGGTGAAGGGGAGTCGATCTCGCTGTGCATCGCCTTCTCGATCGCTCCGTTCCCGAGGTGTGCCCGTTCCATCGAGTTCGGCTCTCGTCCGTTCAGATAGCGAAGCATGGTCGTCTTTTGAACGTCAAGAAACGTCTGCATATTCTTTTGAAAGGCGTCGAATACGACGTCAGTCGTCGAATGTTCAACACTTGGGGCGTCGGGGAGTGAAACGGTC
>JAYVYS010000673.1:0-3133 GCA_043784005.1 Isosphaeraceae bacterium | reverse complement strand
CTGCAAGGCGAGCGGAGTCTTGCCTTTGCTGGACAAACGTCGCGCGACGACGGCCGCGAGGGTTCCCCCCGCGCTATCGCCGCCGACGGCCAAGCGGGTCGGGTCGATGCCGAACTCGTGCGGATTCGCGGCGATGTAGGATGTGGCCGCCACGGAATCCTCGACGGCGGCCGGGAAAGGGTGCTCGGGCGCGAGCCGATAGTCGACGGAAATCACGGCGACGCCTGACGCCGCGGTGATCGACCGGCAGAGATGGTCGTGACTTGAAAGGCTCCCCACGACAAACCCGCCGCCGTGAAAATAGACGAGAGCGGGCAGCGGGTCTTGACCCGCGTCGACCGGCACGGTCATTCGCACTCGGACCGGACCCGCGGGACCCGGAATGCTCCGATCCTCTACTCGCCCCACGGCGGGTGCCTTGCCCAGCATCATCGCGCTTAGGTCCATCTGCGCTCGCGCCTCGCGCGGAGAAAGCGCGGGAACATCGGGCATGTTCAGCGCGGCGATCTGGTCAAGGTAAACCTTGGCCTGGGGGTCGAGCACCATCGGGCGGGTCCTGTCGGAAGGCAAGGTCGGCGGTCTTGTAAGGCGTGCATTGTGCGGTCTGGCCAGGGCGTACTTCAAGGCCGATGGGAAACTCGCCCCTATTCGACTCGCACATGCAGCCTTGCCGTCGCGTTGATGCCCGCCTTGTTGGCCCGGTCGATTCGGATGAGGTAATCGCCGGATTTTTTGAAGCGATGCGTGAACACCGCGTAGCCGTCGGGCGCGTGCTGCTCAACGTTTCCGTCCGACTTCACCGAAGTCATCGGTGAGCCGTCTCCAAAATCGACCGACTCGCTGCCCCCGTCGTTTCCCACGCGGAAGGTCCGGGTCTTGAAAGTCACTTCATCCCCCGCCTTCAGACCGGTCGTCGGGAAAAACGCGGCGTGAATCGTCGGCGAAAGAACGTCGGGGAGGTTTGGATCGATGACCTGCACGACCGCGAAATCATAACTGACGTGCCCCTCGGCGTCGGTCACCTTGAGGATCTCGCTGTATTCGCCAGGGCTATCGTATTTCCGCACGACCTTGGCGGTGTTCGCTCCCGTCCCATTAGAGAGCGTCCATTCATGCGAAGTGTTGCCGAAGGAGGCCCATGACTTTGAGCCATCCAAAGCGATGGTATCTCCAACATAGGCGAACCGATGCGGACGGGCCACCGCGACGACCTTTCGCTCTTGCTCGCGGATCGCGGCCTGCCAGAGAAACGCATAGCCTTCTTGCGTTCCCCACTTTCCCGAGGGCATGAGACTTTTGATTTCAAAAATGGAGATGTGACCAACCGCCGCTGCCCCCTTCCTTGCCGAGAAGCCCGATTTTTTGAGACTTCTTCACCATCGCGCCCGCCTTGATCGCGGCGTCGATCGTTTTCAGGTGGCTGTAACGGTAATACCAACCTTGGCGATCGCGAATGCAAACCACGTCGCCGCGGAGTTCGACGGGGAGGTCGGCGAGACCCGGCAGTTGATCCGTTCCCGATGAGACGACCAACCCGTCGGTCGCGGCGATCACTTCGACCAGGCCCTCAGCGCCACCGATATCGAGCCCGCTGTGGTAATAGATCTTGCGATTCTTGGGGATTTCCCCGCCATCCACGTAAACCGGCTCGTTGGCCATCTGAGTCATCGACGCGAGCCAGGCCTGTCGGGCGGGGAACGCGAACGTGTCGGGATCGATCCAGGGTTTGTCGGCGGGCCAGACTCGCACTCGCGCCGCCTTTACCAGCCCCCAGTGGTCTTCGGTCGAGTTGCGGTAATACGCTGAGATGACCGGGCAATCGACCTGAAGGTTGCCGACGCGTTGCGGAAGCTCATAATTTCCCGTGCCGATCGTGATGGCCGCGCCGTTGACCGTGAGCGAAATCTTAGCACTTCGAACGGCGTCGCGGATCGGATCAAACATCACCTCCACACTGTCGAGCCGGACCTCGGCGGTCGAGCCATCGGCGAGAGTCAAGCGTTGGGATTCGTTTGTGTTCAGGTCGGCGACAACAAATGGCCCGGAGGGATCATTCGCGTCAAGGGCCTTGGCGATCTCACGATATTCGTCGGAGGCGATCCAGTCCACGCCCGCCCTCGCGGCGGCGAGCCATCGCGTTTTCGAGGCGGCGTCGCTCGTGAATTGATAACCCGAGAGAAGCGTGCCGGTGTGCCCGTTCAGGCAGTAAAACCGTACGCGAAAGCCTTGGTTGTGCGCGCGCGAGACGACGGCGTCGAGCCGCAGGGCGTCGAGGTCGGTCCACTCGTTCGCAAGGGCCGGTCCTCCCTGCTCGACCACGCCCCAGTGATAGGTCATGAAGCGGTGATAGGCGGTCGCCTTTTGGGGGACATACGCGCTGATATCCGTCTCGAATTTCCCCCCTTGGCCGAAAACGCGGTCGCAAAAGGCCCGATAGGTGCCCCCGGTGGGAATCAAGGCGTCATAGGCGGTTTTCGCGGCCTCACTTCCCGTGAAGCAGACGGTCAACCGGCGAGTTGCCAGCGGAGACTTTTGAGTCTTGGGGGCACTCGAAAACCAATCGGCGTGGGCGTCGAGGAATGCCTTGAATTTCGCGATGGCTTCGGGTTTCTCCGTCTTCCAATCGATCGTGAGGACGGTCGGCGACAAACCTTCAACGTGGGTCTTCCAGTACGATTCCAACGCGGGGACGAGATAGGCTTCAAGCTCGGGATAGATCACGCCCGGACGAAGCGCGGGGTCGTGCCCGACGATCAGACGGTTGGCGGATTCATCCCAGCCGAGGTCGATCTCGATGTTATCGATTCCCAGGCTCAATGCTTCCACGAGCTTGGCATTGTCAGCGCTGCGCGAAGGGTAGCAATTGTGGGCGCTGACGGGCAAAAGCCGAGGAGGCTCGGCGGCAAATGCTCCTCCGCGTCCCGTCATGAGGCTGACGAACAGGATCGTCCATGCGATTCGGTTCATGTGATGAAGTTCTTCCGGAGAGAAGCGAGTCGCAAACTATTAAGAACTGCTTGTGTATATGATGTGAATCGTTCATGAATCGATTATCGGACGTGAAAAAAGGCCGGTGAATGCTCGTGCGTCCACCGGCCCTCTGTCTGTTTTCCGTCTGTTGGGTTATTTCCCG
>JAYVYS010000672.1:0-8225 GCA_043784005.1 Isosphaeraceae bacterium | reverse complement strand
TCAATGCAGTCTTCGCCTTCATCATCTCATATCCCAGATAGAAGGCGTGCGTCGGATCAGCGATCTCCATTTGTTCGAAGAGAACAAAGGGGTCGGCGTTGTCGAGAAGGTGTGTTCCGTTCATCGCGACAATTTTGCCATCTTCGGCGAAGAGCCGCCAGTTGGGGTCCTTGATCCTGCCGGCGAGTTCGGACAGCAACGTCGGGCCGAATCGCACGACCTTTTGATCGCGAAGTGTAATCAAACGCGGCTCGATGTGCTTGGGAAGGCTCCGTCGTGTGATGGCGTAATGCATCAGTCGCCGCGCGATGTCGATTTCCTTGACCGAGGAGCGGGCCCAGTTGATCACTTCCGTCGTGAGCACGCTCCGAATTCCAAGTTCCTGACAGAAGCCGATCAGAAGAGTGTTAACCCCCGCTGAGTCGACATCAGTCAGTTCCGAGAGATTGCCGATACCCATCATCATCGACGATTCCGGGAAGAGTCGTCGGACCTCGAGAAAACGGCCTAAAGAGGTCGCGAATCCGAACCCAATCGGGTCAAGGACCGGGTCGATCCGAAACGGCACACCGCGTTCCTGAAGATAAGAGGTTGTTTCGTGAAGACCGGAGAGGGAGCTTGATTCGTCCGGAATCACGACGACCTCAACTCCCCATGACGCCGCGAATTCGCGGTTTGTCGCGTTGACACTTAATACGAGCTCCGCGCCGGCATCCACCGCGTCCCGCACTTCGTCGCAGTCGAAGCTATCCACCGAGATACGATGGCCTCGGCGGATCAACATCCTCACCGATTCGCCGATCGCCGCCCATCGAGAACCCGGAATGCATCCGAGATCGATCAAGTCGGCACCACTCGATTGATACAGTCCGGCCGCGGAGATCAACTCGTCGTTGGAAAGGCGCGGCGCATGGTTGATTTCCGCGAGAATCTCAATGTCGAACTTGCCGTAATCGCCGCGTTTCGCACCTTCCAGACCGAAAAAGCGCGGGAGGTCGCGGAGGTCTTCGGGGCCGATCTCGACCGGAAACCCCGCGATTTCGTGAAGCTTGGAAAGGTCGCCTCGACAATGGCCGGGAAGGATCAGACGTTCCACGCCTTGCGGAACGTGAAGATGGCGCGCCACCCATTGTGGCGTCATCAGTGCGGCCACGGAGATCGGCAACGCCACTACCTCGACTTCAAATCCACCGCGGGGCGCAAGCTCTTCGACAACCTGCCTGAGGGCGGGCTCGGCCAATCTACCGGTAATAAAAAGAATCTTCATTGGTCTGTTGATCGACCGATAGGGGGGGCAGGCCAATCATCAAGTCGGCATACGCATTATTTTGCTTTATTCTAACGAACAGCGCCTCCGTTCACACGGATGACCTGACCGGTGAGAAAGGTTGATCGTGGCCCGACCAGGAAGCAAGCCGCGTCGGCCACGTTTTCGGGGGTTCCCCAACGACCGAGAGGGGTTTCGCGGATGACGCGATCGTGCCAGAGCGGGCTCGTCGATTCTCCCCAGGCAGTCTTGATCCAACCAGGGGCGATCGCGTTGACCCGAACATGGGGAGCGAGGCTGAGCGACAGACTTCGCGTGAAGGCCAGAATCGCACCTTTGGTGGCGGCAAAGAGTTCGCCAGAATCGCCTTCCATTCCTGTTTCCGCCTGATCCCAACCCATCGTCACAATCGAACCCGAACCCTGCTTCTTCATCAAGCGGCCGATCTCTCGGGTGAGTCGGATTGTGGCCACGACATCGACGGCCAAGAGTCTGTCAAGTTTGGCATCGAAGTCGAGATCGCTTCCGATCCCGGTCACTATGTCGGCCCCAGCGATCTGAAGCCAGGAGTCGAGTCCTCCCCAGGCATTCCAGGCCTCTCCGACAAGCCTGCCTCCGACGGCACGGTCGGCGAGATCCGCCATCAAGACCAAAGCACGAGAGCCATGATGGCGAACGTCTTCGGCGACCTGTTCGGCCGCCTCGCGCGAGCGGTGCCCATGGACGATGACATCCGCACCGGCTTTCGCCAGCGCCAGCGCGATCGCTCGACCGATCCCGGACGTTGAGCCGAGCACCGCGGTCCGAAGTCCTTGCAATTCCCGGGGGGACCGTATCAAATCCATGAGGGGAGGCGTCCAGCTTTCTCGAACAAACCTGTACACGATGTTAGAACATCCCCTCATCCTACGAGTCTTGTTAGAAATCGAACAGCACGCCCTTGGACGTTTTCCACTGTCGTATGCCTAACCAACCCTTCCAAATTTTGTCGGAACCGGCCGATCACGACACGCTCGGAAGCACGACGACGGAGGACGTGACGTGCCTTGCTTGCGGTTGCCTTTGCGACGACTTGCGAATTACAGCCAACGCGGGAAAGGTTGTGGAAGTCGAGTCGGCATGCCAAATCGGCCGCCGATGGTTTGAGCAAAAGAGTCTCGCCGATACCTGCCCTTCGGCCACGATTGATGGACAGGTCGTCGATGCGCAAGCTGCGCTCGATCGTGTGGTCTCGATTCTCAGAGAATCACGATCTCCCGTTCTGTTCGGGCTGAACATGACGGTGACGGAGACGGTTCGGGAAGCAATCCGCGTAGCCGACAGGATCGGGGCACGCCTCATCCTGAACCGCTCTGACAAAGAGCTCAGGAGAGTCGCGGCGTTTCAAAATCTTGGACGAGTCTCCGCAACGCTAGGCGAGGTGAAGGGCCGTGGCGACGTGGTCGTGTTCTGGAACTGCGATCCAGTTCGGACCCATCCTCGCCATTTCGAACGCTACTCCGTCGAGCCCCGAGGACGATTCGTTCCCGAGGGAAGGACTGGACGTTTGATCATTGTGATTGATCAACAAACGACCGAAACCGCCAGAGTCGCCGATTTATTCGTACCGATCGACGCGAAGAATCAACTTTTCGCGCTCTTGACGCTCCGATCCATGATCGCCGGGCGGTCAATCGGTTCCAGGGAACGTGCCGGTCTCGATCTTGATGTCTTGGTCAACATTGCTTCGCACTTGAAAAAGGCCCGGTACGGTGCCTTTTTCTTTGACGAGCCCGCAGGAGTCTCAGGGCACGGCGCAGCGCACTGGGAGGCGGCCACGAAACTCGTCCGGTCGCTGAATGAGTCCACCCGGTTCGTGATGCTCGGATTGGGTCGCGCCGGCAATCTGGCGGGCGGGGAGGCGGCACTCACCTGGCAATCGGGTTTTCTTCAAGGGGTCGACTTTCGAACCGGCTCGCCACGACCCATCGACCATCAGTGGACACTTGAAAACACGTTAATATCCAGAGAAACCGATGCCATTCTCATCGTGGCGGATGATTGGCCTGAGACGCTCTCGGTCGAAGCACGGACGAATTTGATGAGCATACCTCGCATCGCGATCAGCCCGAGCGCGACACGGGCCGGCGCATCGATGTTCACCATCGGTCTTGCGTCCGCGACCGCGGGCTTCGACGCGGGCGGGACCGTGACGCGGGTCGACGGCGTCTGCCTGCCGGTCCGAGCGATTGCACCGGCGACCGCTCCCACCGACCGAGAATGGTTGGGTCGGATCCTGGATCACATGCCTGATCGACGAGGAACACCTTGAGATTTGACCTTCGGATCAAAGGTGGGACCGTCGTCGACCCCGCGAACAGTGTTCGAGAAGAGATTCGTGATCTTTGGATTTCGAATGGACGGATCGTGGCCCCAACAGCCGATCCGGAGGCGTGGGCTGTACGGACGATCGACGCGCGTGGATATGTGATTATGCCTGGTGGCGTCGATATTCATTGTCACATCGCGGGCTCAAAGGTCAACGCAGCACGCGGGTTTCGTCCTGAGAACGGGCGTGAGAATTCACCGTCTCAGGCTTCCTTCCCGGGTTCGGGTCCATGGGGGATCACTCCCACAACCTCCTCGACGGGTTACCTTTATGCGGGTCTTGGTTACACTACGGCCGTTGATGCGTCGATTCCTCCGCTTGCGGCCAGGCAGGCTCACCACGAATTCGCCGATACTCCGCTCATCGACAAGGCGTTTCTCGTTCTGCTCGGAAACAATCATTTTCTCATGGATCGTATTCATGACGGTGATCATAACGCGATAAGAGATGCGGTCGCCTGGCTATTGGGCGCGGCAAAGGGGTTTGGCGTCAAGGTGGTTAACCCCGGTGGCGTGGAGCGCTGGAAAGAAGGGAAGGGGAACGTCGTCACGATTGATGACACCGTCGACGCGTTTGGAGTGACGCCGCGGTCGATCATGATATCCTTGGCCCGCGCCATTGATGAACTTGGTTTACCTCATCCAATGCACCTTCACGGCTTGAATCTGGGCCTTCCGGGAAATGCCGATACGACCCTCGATACTCTGAAGGCGCTCGATGGGCATCGGGTTCATCTCGCACATGTTCAATTCCATTCTTACGGACCCGCGGAAGCCAAGACTCACCTCTTCGGCGCGGCTGTGGAAGCACTCGCCGAATATGTGAACACCCACAACACTGTCTCCGTGGATGTTGGTCAGGTGATCTTTGGTGAGACGACGAGCATGACAGCCGACGGCGCTGTCGGGCACTTCCTTGCGCGTCTTACGGGCCGAAAGTGGGTCAATATCGATGTTGAGAACGAGACCGGCTGCGGCGTGGTACCGATCACATACAGCGACAAAAATCTCGTTCATGGCCTTCAATGGGCAATCGGTCTGGAATGGTTTCTCCGCGTCAATGACCCCTGGAAGGTGGCCATCAGCACCGATCATCCTAATGGCGGATCATTTTTAAGTTATCCGAAAATCATGGCGTTGCTGATGGATCGTGGGCTCAGAGACGACCATTTGAAGAATTTGCCTGAAGGGGTTCGCGCGCGGAGTAAGCTCGGCGAATTGGATCGCGAATACACATTAGAAGAGGTTGCGATCATCACGCGGGCCGGACCTGCCAGGATGCTTGGCTTGAAGGATAAGGGACACCTCGGCCCCGGCGCTGATGCGGATATCACGATTTACTCTCCTGATAGCGACAAAGAGCGAATGTTCGCGATGCCTCGATATGTCGTCAAGTCAGGTGAGGTGATTGTCGATGATGGGGAACTGAAGTCGTCGTCCCCGGGGCGAACCTACCACGTGAATCCCGATCACGACGCCGCGATCGTCCCAAAGATTCGCGCGTGGATCGACCGTGAATTCACGATCCGCTCAGGAAACTATCCCGTTTCTCTCGATGATGTGGCAAATCCCCATATCACTCCGTGTGAAGAGGCCGATCCATGAGCCCAATGAAAGAGGGACGGCTGGTTCTAATCGAGGGCGTCGAGATCGTCGATACATTCGCGGAAGCGTTTCCGATGACTGCGGCGCGTGCGATCGTGACGGCAGCGACGCCATACTGGGCGGAGGCAGCCGGGCGAACGATGTCGGGGTATGCGACGAGCGTGATCGGTTGCGATGCCGAGGCGTCGATTGAGCGTGTGTTATTGCCCGACGCAACCCCCGACGGCCGGCCCGGCGTCAGTGTTCTCCTCTTCGCCTTCAGTCGCGACGCTCTCGAAAAAGCGCTCTCGAACCGTGTTGGCCAGTGTGTGATGACTTGTCCGACCACCGCTTGTTACAACGGCCTGCCGATCGACGAGAAATCGGTAAATGTCGGGGGCAGGCTTCGGTATTTTGGAGACGGATACCAGATCGCAAAACGCCTTGACGGTCGACGTTTCTGGCGGATTCCCGTGATGGACGGCGAGTTTACCTGTGAGGAGCGTTTTGGAACCACCAAAGGAGTCGCGGGTGGAAATATCATTCTGCTCGGCCGCGATCCGAAGGTGACCTTGAATGCGACCGAGGCGGCTGTGACCGCGATGCGTTCGTGTCCGGACGTAATCCTTCCTTTTCCTGGAGGGATCGCCCGATCGGGATCCAAGGTTGGCAGCAAATACAAAATCCTTCGCGCCAGCACCAACACGGCGTTCTCGCCAATGCTCAGAGGGGTCGCCAACGTTGAACTTCCCGATTACGTACGTTGTGTTTATGAGATCGTTATCGATGGCCTGACTCTCGCCGCCGTCGAGCGCGCGACGGTCGTGGGAGTTTACGCCGCCTGTGCTTTCGACCTGGTTCAGGTCACGTCGGGGAACTACGGTGGCAAACTTGGACCTTTTCATATCAGGTTGCACGACGTGATTCATGACGACTCGACCACGAGTGTTCTTGGCCCGTCCCTCCGCTGACTCTCTGGAACGATCATGATGCGTCTTCGTTGGCTCGATCGCACGACGCTTTCCGTGCAAATGGAGGAACTGCTTCCTCAGACCATTATTGGGATGTCTCCGGATGAGGTCTTTCGCCTCCCTCTGTGGGTTGGAAACCGAAGAGTACCGGTTGGCGAACTGTTCGAGGTCACGAGTACGGACGAGGAATGTCTGACGATCGAGGGCGACCTCCGCCACCTCAACGGCATCGGAAGAAAGATGGCCACGGGCTCGCTTGTCGTGCGGGGCAATGCCGGGGCACATCTCGGGAGCGGGATGTCGGGCGGGATGATCGAGGTTTTTGGAAACGTCGCCGAATATGCGGGCTCCGAGATGAGAGGGGGCTTCTTGAAAATCGCAGGCTCGGCGGGTTTCGGGTTGGGTGCGGCCTACGACGGCAGTCGGATCGGCATGCGAGAGGGAGTTATCCTCGTTCAAGGCGCTACGGGTGACGATGCGGGTTTCAAGATGCGCCGGGGATTGATCGCGGTTGTCGGGGATGTCGGCTCGGGTTTCGGCCGATCCATGATTGCCGGGTCACTGTTCACTTTCGGCAAAGTGGGGCATTTCGCGGGACTCGGGATGAAACGCGGAACCATCGGTCTGCTCGGATCGGGAGAGCCGGATTTGTTCCCTTGCTTCGAGTCGACGGGGTGTTACCGATTTCCCTTCCTCTCGATCTACTTGCGGCGGCTGGCCACATGGGGCCTTCCGGTTTCCGCCGAGATGTTCGACACGAAGTTTGCTCGCTACAATGGCGATCTGTCCGAAGGGGGTCGGGGAGAGATCCTGATCGCGAACTCGGGGCACTAGAGGTTTACTCGGAATGAATCTGAATGCGAGAGCGCATCAACTTGTCGAAGCGTTACTGGAATTTGCTCACGATCGCAAGGTCGCGTCGCATTCTGTCAAAGGCGGTGGCCGCTTCATAGACTGTGGGATCGACGCGCGTGGAGGGCTCCGCGCCGGGCTCGATCTCGCCAGGATTTGCATGGCCGACCTGGGTGATGTTACCCTCGTCTCGGGAGACGTCGGCGGGCGGGCCAATCCGTTTGTCGAGGTTTCGACAGACCATGCCGTCGCGGCTTGCCTCGCGAGTCAATACGCGGGCTGGGCGATTCATGAGGGAAAGTTCTTCGCGATGGGGTCGGGACCGATGCGCGCGGCATATGGCAAAGAGGCCCTCTTCGATAAGATCGCGTGTCGAGAGGATACCGACTCGGTGGTCGGAGTGCTGGAAGGTCGCAAGCCGCCGACGCCTGAAGTGATTTCGCAGATCGCCTCCGCATGCCGGGTCGCGCCCGCGTGCGTGACCTTGCTGGTGGCCCCGACCGCGAGTATCGCCGGCACGCTTCAGGTCGTCGCAAGGTCGGTCGAGACAGCGCTTCATAAACTGAGCGAGTTGGGTTTCGATCTCATGCGGATCGCCTCGGCACAAGGGTCCGCCCCTTTGCCCCCGGTCGCCAAAAACGACCTCGCGGCGATCGGCAGAACCAATGACGCGATCCTTTATGGTGCCCGCGTCGTCCTGTTCGTGACGGGCGACGATGCCTCGATCGCGTCGCTCGGGCCGCAGGTGCCCTCGTCAAGTTCAAAGGACCATGGCGAACCGTTTGCGTCGATCTTCGCGCGTTATCACAACGATTTTTATGCCGTCGATCCGCACCTGTTCAGTCCGGCCGAGGTCGTCTTCCACAACATCGAGACGGGACATGCGTTCTCGTTTGGAAAGGTGGATCACGAGGTTCTCTCTCGGTCCTTTTTCGAGTGAGGCGCATTGTCGCCTTGGTTTCTGGATTCGGCTGGCACGTTGAAGACCTTCGACGCGCGGGGGAGTCGCTTGGAATCGATTTCCATCCGGTTGAGTTCTCGGCATTGAGAGGATATGTCGGACATCTTGGAAAAACGGTCGAGGCCTCGGGTGTGAGCCTGACGGAAGTCGACGGCCACCCTCCAGCCCTTTCAGGGTGCGCAGCTCCTCCTCGGCGGATTGCTCCACGGCGAACAGCTCGCGC
>JAYVYS010000671.1:0-3989 GCA_043784005.1 Isosphaeraceae bacterium | reverse complement strand
GAGACTAGGCTCAACCCCAGCCACCCATCATGAACTTTCGCGAAATCGGGAAGTGATTCTCGGCCCATTCCCAGGGACCGGCCTGGTCGCGAGCGCTAGGTCCAGCCGTTCCAGCCGTACCAGATCAGACCAATCCATTCGTGCGTCGCTTCGAGAACTCCCATCGCGGCGCCCGGCGTCGGATAAACGCTCTGAATCGAGAAATCAAACCGCAAGGCGCGATAGTGGCAGCCCGATGGGATCACCTCCAGCCCTTCGCGTTGATAGCAAAGCACAGCCCGTTTCATGTGCGCCGCGTCGGTGACCAAGACAATCCGACGGTAATTGCGCTCGCGCAGAATTTTGCCACACTCCACGGCATTCTCATGCGTATTCCGTGAACGTGTCTCGACGATCATGTCGCTCTCTCGAACTCCCAGGAGAACGAGAAAGTCGCCCATCTGCTCGCCGAGAGTCGGATCAGACGACTCGGGATCAACGGAACCTCCCGTGACCAGGACCGGGCGCGCCCCACCGTCGCGGTAGAGGTCGAGAGCGTGAACGCAACGATACAGGGTGTCGTGAGCAAGCTCGGGCCGGAGCCGATGACCACCCGTCGGGAACGCGTATCCGCTGAGCACAACGATGGCGTCAGTCTGTTCAAGTCGACCCTCGGCCGTCCCGGGAGGATACACCCGCTCCAGCGACTCCATCGCGAAATGCCCCGTGATCGGCATGCTCAGCAGATAAAGCATCGTGAAGAAGAATGTCGGGGGAACCAGCCGCCAGCGCGACTCACGACGTTTGAACCACAATCGCAGGAGCGCGAGTCCCGTCAGAACGAAGAGCAAGCCATAGGGCTGAGCAACCACTCTGAAAAACTGGCTCATCAAGGGTTCCATCAGCCTGTCGACGAGGAATGACCGCTAGGGTGCGTTTTCTTTAATCCTGGAATTAAGGAAACGCAAGACGTTATTCCAATCAGTAAACTACAATCCAATGATAATATGTAAGTCAGTCTTAAGAAATCGCCTTGACCCGTCGTGTCAAACCACTCAAAACCGCTTCGAGCAATCAAGGATCGTACGAAATCCGTTTGGGTAATTCAAATCCTCCGGCCTTTCCCTTGAGCTAATCCTGATCCAAAACGTCATCATGAACCGACCGCATTTCGCTCGTCTCGGATTGAGAGGTTTATCCAATCATCCTATCTTTACAGCCGAAAGCGCGAAACCGCTCAAAAGCGAACAAATGCCACCGAAAAAATGAAAAAGACTTACGATGCGGTCTCGTCTGCTTTGCGAATATAAGGATGAGGTCGATGTTCGGCGCTCCATGCGCCTCGGCGAAAACCCCGGGGGACGAAGGACCTGATCGTGTCTCCGGTCGCTTTCGTTGGATCTGTATGAATGTCGACCTTGTTCGACTCGCGTGGGGTTGCGTGGCGAACACTCCGTACCCCGTACTCCAGGGACCACCACGATGGCATCCAACAAGAACATGCATCCGATTCGGGGCAGCGAAAAGCATCTTCTTCCGGGCGCGACCGTACTCGGAGCCGCGCCGGAAGACGAGCGGCTCGACGTCACGGTACGAGTTCGCCCACGAACGAAACTTCCCGACCCGCAGGCGGTCGCCGTCGCGCAAGCACCCATGAGCCATGAAGAGTATGAGAAGACGTACGGAGCCACGCCCGAAGACCTCGCGAAGGTCGAGGAGTTCGCGAAAACGAACCATCTTGTTGTCATCGAGTCGAGCGCCGCGCGTCGAAGCGTGATCCTCTCGGGGACCGTGGCCGACTTCGACAAAGCGTTCGGCGTCACCCTTCAACGCCATGAGCACGCCGATATCACGTTCCGAGGCCGCACCGGCCCGATCAATGTGCCTGATGACTTGAAGGATATCGTCGAAGGTGTCTTCGGCCTCGACAACCGGCCATTCGCCAAGCCGCACTACACGATGCGACACGTCAACCACGCGACACCGCTCGCGGCGACCGCGACATTCGAGACCACACAGATCGCTCAGCTTTACAACTTCCCCGCCGGGCTGACCGGTCAAGGGCAGACGATCGGGATCATTGAGCTTGGCGGTGGCTACCGCCCCGCCGACCTCCGCGCTTTCTTTAATCGTGAACACTTGCCGATGCCCAAGGTGATCTCGGTTTCCGTCGACGGCGGCGGCAATCATCCCGGTGCCGACGCCGATGTCGAGGTCGTCCTTGATATCGAAGTCGCCGGGGCCGTGGCACCTGGTGCCACCCTTGTCGTTTACTTCGGACCCGACGCGACCGACCAGTCGTTCCTTGACGCCTTGACCCAGGCGATCCACGACAAGGTTCATAACCCCTCGGTGATCTCGATCAGTTGGGGAGGCCCCGAGCAAGGGCCGACGGTCAGCTTCCAGCAGCAATTCAATCAGGCGCTCCAGACCGCGAGTTTGCTCGGGATCACAGTTTGCGTCGCGGCGGGAGACAACGGCGCGGCCGATGTCGGCCCAAACGAGTGGGACAAGGTGGCGCATGTTGATTTCCCCGCCTCCAGCCCCTTCGCACTGGCCTGCGGCGGCACGAATCTGAAAGCCTCGGGAACGTCGATCTCGCAAGAAACGGTCTGGAACCAAGGCGTCGCGGACACGCAAAACGACTCGTTCGGCTCAACGGGCGGCGGCGTCAGCGAGGTCTTCCCGCTCCCGACCTGGCAGGCGCTCGCAGGTGTCCCGAAATCCGTCAACTCGGGCAACGCGGGCCGAGGAGTTCCCGACGTGTCGGGCGACGCCGACCCGGCCTCGGGCTATAACATCTTGATGACGATCAACGGCCATCGCCAGGTCTTTCCGGTCGGCGGCACGAGCGCGGTGGCTCCCTTGTGGGCGGGCCTGATCGCCCGCATCAACCAGAAGAAAAGCGGTCGAGTCGGGTTCATCAACCCGACGATCTACGGGCTCTCTTCCGGAACAAACGCCTTCCACGACATCACCACCGGCAACAACCGCGTGGGGGATACCCTCGTGGGCTACGACGCGAAGACCGGATGGGATGCCTGCACGGGCCTGGGAACGCCGAACGGGGCGAATCTCATGGCGGCCCTTCTGGCGACCCCCGCTCCGACCACGACCAAGAAAGCCGAACCCGCGAACGCGAAACCGCTCCAGACGGCTGGAAACGCGTGACCGAAGCGGTGCGGCTCCTCACTGATTGCACATAAACGATCCCCGATATCTATAAAGATATCGGGGATTTTCTTTGAGATGAGGACGGTCTTCCATGGGCGATGAGGGACTCGAACCCCCGAAAGCCTGCGCGCGAAGCAGACCCACGCATGGCCGATCGACGGATCGCCCCATTTCCGAGCGCGGAGCAGGAAATTCCGGAGACGAATTTCAAGAAATATCGCTATTATTCTGAGGCAGGGATCGGAACCCCGCTTCCCCGAGGCTCGACCGTTCATCTCAGAGCCACCCTGCCAACCCACGGTGGAGGCACATTCTTTGAAGCGCGCTAATACCCTCATGCTCACGACGCTTGTGAGCCTGACCGCGACTTTCGGGGTGCTTGCTCAGCCGCAGCCTCCGCGACCTGTAGGCCCGAGTGGACCGGGGGGACCCGCTGGAAAAATGTTCTGGATGCCCCCCTCTCCGATCATGCTCGCCCTCGACACCGACGGAGACGGTGAGCTGTCGGCCAAAGAGATCGAGAACGCGACCGCGTCGCTGAAGACTCTCGACAAGGACAAGAATGGCAAACTGACCGAGAACGAACTCCGGCCCGACTTTGATCGAGGCAGGGGTCCGGGGATGGGAGGCGAGGCCATCATCACGCAGTTGATGGCCTTCGATAAAAATGGCGACGGAAAGCTCTCCAAAGCGGAGATCCCGCAGCGATTGCAGGGATTGCTCGAACGCGCCGACACGAATAAGGATGACGTTCTGGACCGGGACGAACTCACGAAACTTGCCCGGCAAAGGAGCCCGAGGAATGGGGGTCCGGGTCCGGTTTTGAAGTTTGACGG
>JAYVYS010000670.1:0-2145 GCA_043784005.1 Isosphaeraceae bacterium | reverse complement strand
CCGGCGGCGGTGAGTTTATGAAGCTCGCGGATTCCGCGCACGACTGCAAGGTAGTTTGAACTCATTGCGAAAGGTTGAGTTGGCATGGTTTAGGTCTCATCCACCTGCCAATCCAGGCGGGTGGCGGCAAGGTCTGTCTCGTACTGATCGAGCGGCACGACCTGAGCGGGGGCGATGTTGCCATGCATTGCCGAATCAGGCTCCAGGGTCAGTCCCGCAGCAAAATCCCCTTGCTGAAACGATCCCGTACCCGTGCGAAAGCAAAATGTGTTATTAGGCCCACGTGCCCCGGGCATGATGTTCCGTAATCGCCTGGGGATGCGTAAGATCGATATCACGCGCCAGGCGGGATTTACCGACATCCCCTTTCCATTCACAAGTACGTTGCCTTGAGGATTGAACTCGAGGTCCACGCCAGGGCGCACGCCAAGCGCACTTGCCGATTGCTGAAGCGTGGGAAATCCGTCGTCGTCTTTTCTCATCGCGCGAAACACTTGAGGCACCTTGCCACTCCGCATTCGCTGTCGCTTTGCTTCATGATACAAATCGCTCGTCGTGAGTGGCATCGTCGCTTCTTGTGGAGGCGCGCGCCCTTAATTTCTTGACAAGACTGGCGAGAGCGCCAAACATCTTGGTGGGCAACGGTTTCAGAAAATTGGGGCGTCAGGCGAACTCGGTACGCTCATCAACCCGCCCCCCGTATCGATCAATACTTCGGCACCAGCTTTTGGCGCTCGTTGTATTTGGGGTTGTGGTGCCATTCGCCGCGCTGGGCACCGAGGCCTCGATTGAGCTCGTCCTGGGCGAGGTCGGCCCAGGGGGTTTTGGGATGGCGGGCGATCACTTCCTTCAAAAGCCGGGTTGCCTCGACGTATTTCTTTTCGGTCTTTTCCTTCGGGGCTTTGCGGTCGTGCGAATGATCGATCACCCATTCCACCATCAGGTCGGGGTTGGGCATCTTCTTGGGCACCGGCGGCTTGGTCACCATTTCTTCGAGGCAAGCGCGGTATTCGTATGACTTGATCTGATAGGTCACGATCTGCGCCAGCATCAGATCGTAATGCGCCTGCCAGCGCTTCTCGGGTTCGCGGTCGCGAAGCTTTTGCAGGCCTTCCAGACGCGCCTGAATCTGCACAAGCACCTGGAGGCGTTCGGTCGAAATCGCGCCTGCCTGATTTGCCGCGGGGATCATCAAGGCAGGGTCGATCGAGAAGTGGCGGGGATAAGGAAACGCCCGCGTCATCTGAATGATCTCGTAAAGCGAGCGCCGGAATTCCGACTTCTGGCGGACTCCGGTGTAAGCCGCTCGATTCGCGTAATCAGGGACGTACTCTTTCAAGTCGGCAATCTTGTAGGCTTTTTCGCGCTGGTGAAATCGCATATTTTCTTCGCTGGGGAGCAGGAAATAGATCCCGCCCGTGTCTTTCGCCATGCGGGCCAGTTCATAGGGCGCGAAGCCCGAGGGCTGTTCATCCCAGCGTTCGTGGAGACCATCCCATTGCAGCAGCTCGACGTCGGCGGTTTCCGGCCCTCGGCGAATCGCTGGCCAGTAAACGTCCTTGGTCACGGGATCGACGTATTTCAGGTGCGCCCGTTCGTAACCGAACAACGACTGACGGCCGATCACGTAAAGCGGTACGTTCTTGCTCACGGCGGCCTGGTGGGCTTCCTCGATAAATGCGCCGTCGTCGCCCGATTCGTCGGTCACCAGCACGATCAGCAGCTTGCGGTCTTTCTTGATCAGGGGGCTGTAGTGGTTGATCACCACGTTGATCGCGTGCAGGGTGTTCTCGATGCCGGTGTCGTCCACGCGGAGGTGGTCGATGGCCTTGGCGATGGCATCGATGTCGGGCGTGGGCTTTTCCAATTCGAAGTGAATGTCCTCACCGAATCCGACGATCGCGTGGGTGAGCGCCCCTGCGGATTTCTTGCTATTATCAACGTTCAATTTCAGTTCGGTCGATACCCTGTCGAACTTCTCCCGGATCGCTTTCTGGTCGTCTTTCATGCTCTCGGATTCGTCGAAGAGCCAGACGACCGTCACCTTGTGAAGGCTGAGGTGGCGAAGGATTTCGCGAGCGATCTGGTCGAGTGAAACACCCACGTCGGTGGCCTCATAGGTGACGTCGCCAGCCACGAGGCCCG
>JAYVYS010000669.1:0-5207 GCA_043784005.1 Isosphaeraceae bacterium | reverse complement strand
GACGCCCAGGTCATGGCCTGGATCATGAACGAATACACCAAGTTTCACGGCTTTCAGCCCGCTTGCGTGACCGGAAAACCCGTCGAGCTGCACGGTTCGGCAGGCCGGGAGGCCGCCACCGGGTACGGCGTCGCGATCATCGCGCGGGAAGCGCTCGCGAAGCTTGACATGCGGATTACGGGGACGTCGTTCGCGATTCAGGGATACGGGAATGTCGGAAGCAACACGGCGCGGTTCCTTCACGAACAAGGAGGGAAGATCGTGGCCGTCTCAGACGCCTACGGAGCCGTGATGAATCCGGAAGGGATCGATATCTCGACACTCGATCAGCACGTGGCCGCTCAGAGAAAGGTCGTCGGGTTCAATGGGGGTGACGCGGCCACGAATGAGCAACTTCTGACGACGCCTGTGGATGTCTTGATCCCCGCGGCGCTCGGCGGGGTGTTCGATGCCTCAATCGCCGAGGCCGTGCAAGCCAAGATGATTATCGAGGCGGCCAATAGCCCGACCTGGCCCGAGGCGGACGAAGTTTTCCATCGTCGTGGTATTCCGGTCGTCCCCGATATTCTCGCCAACGCCGGCGGCGTGATCGTGAGTTATTTCGAGTGGGTGCAAAACCTTCAGCACTTTCGGTGGCAGCTCGATCAGATTCAGCGTGAGGAGGAGAAGCGCCTGGTGGAAGGGTTTCACCACGTTTACGAGATGTCTCGTAAAAAATCGGTCACGCTAAGAACCGCGGCGTTCATGTTGGCGATTTCCCGGGTCGGCCGCGCGAGAATCCTCGGCGGCATCTGAAGCTGCATTTGAAGATGATCCCGGATGAAGTCCCTTCGAACTTAGAAGCTTCAAATACTTTTACGAATTGCCATGAGCCAACATCATACGTATCAGAATCCTTTGGTAACTCGATACGCGACTCGATCGATGGCCGAGCTTTGGTCGTCGCAGCGCAAGTTTTCGACTTGGCGGAGGCTCTGGGTCGCACTTGCGGAGGCGGAGCAGTCGCTTGGCCTGCCGATCACCGACGGACAAGTTGAGGCGCTTCGTGCTCAGGTCGACGACATTGACTTCGACGCCGCCAAGGCCCATGAAAAACGGCTCCGCCATGATGTGATGGCCCACGTACACACTCTCGGCGACGCAGCGCCCAAGGCGCGCGGGATCATTCATCTAGGGGCGACAAGTTGTTATGTGACCGACAACACCGACCTTATCCTGGAACGTGAAGCCCTTCGAATGATCCGGGGCCGGCTCGCCTCGGCGATCGACGCGCTGGCAGTCTTCGCGATCCAATGGAAAAATCTGCCCTGCCTCGGATACACGCACTTTCAACCGGCGCAGCTTGTCACCGTCGGGAAGCGGGCGACGTTGTGGTGCCACGAGTTGATTCTGGACCTGCGCGAAATCGAGCGCAGAATCGTGGATTTGAAGTTTCTGGGGGTAAAGGGGACCACGGGGACGCAGGCAAGCTTCCTCGCGCTCTTTGATGGTGATCATTCCAAGGTTCAAGAGCTTGATCGCCGCGTCGCGGAGGCATTTGAATTTGAGGAAAGCTATCCCGTCTCGGGGCAGACGTATTCTCGAAAGATCGATTCCCAGGTGATGAATGCACTCGGAGGAGTCGCGGAGAGTGCCCATCGGTTTGGCTCGGATCTCAGACTCTTGGCGCATGAACGCGAGGTCGAAGAGCCGTTTGAGGCCGATCAGATCGGCTCATCGGCAATGGCTTATAAACGAAACCCGATGCGGGCCGAACGGATGTGTTCGATCGCCAGGTTTGCCCTGGCGCTCCCCGCCGCGGCAAGTCAGACCGCCGCGAGTCAATGGCTCGAACGCACTCTCGACGATAGCGCAGTGCGACGCATGATCATACCGCAGATGTTCCTTGCAGTCGATGCGCTCATGAGCCTCTATCTCAACGTCGTTCCCGGCTTGATGGTTCACCCCGCGATGATCGCGCGTCATGTCGCCGCGGAATTGCCGTTCATGGCGACGGAAAACCTCTTGATGGCGGCTGTTCAATCAGGTGGCGATCGACAGGCGCTTCACGAGCGGATCCGGACGCATTCACTCGCGGCGGTCGCCAGGCTCAAGGAAGGGGCGGTCGACAACGATCTGATCGAGCGACTCCGCGACGATCGCGCGTTTCCCGCTCTCGACTTCGACACCGTCTTGGACCCTGTCCGATTTGTCGGCCGTTCACCCGAACAGGTTGCCGCGTTTGTTGAGAATGAGGTCGAGCCGATCCGGCGACGTTATCCCACGCAGCGATCCATTCGATGCGATGTCGATGTCTAAGGACGCGAAGCTGGATCAAAACACCACGGCCGTTGAGTGGGGCCGAGAATCGGGTCGAAATCGACCTTCGTCTCGGAACCACTCGACGGCCGTGAATGTTTGAAACCTCGGTCAGCCACTCAAACTCGGGCGGCCTGGCGAGCCTTGCGTAGACGCTTCAGCTCCTCACGACGTCGGCGCTCACTCGGCTTCTCGTAGTACGCCTTACGTCGCATTTCTTTGCGGAGCCCACTTCGCTCGCAAAGCTTGCGGAAGCGACGGACCGCTTCCTGGATTGACTCGCCGGAACGAACCCGTAACTTCACCACAGGCTGAGCCTCCCCGGGACCGATCTCGGTCCCACGCTAGGTCGTTGAAAATTCGTACTGCTTGGCTTTGAGGTCTGCGTTCTCGCAGACGGAAGACACTAATATAAAACAGGATCGTCACAAGTCCAAGCCCTTAAATACCGCCAAAGCGAATAAATGCGGAAATAACCGTTTTTCGGCCTTTAGTGAATGGTTTGTCACACCTTACAAATGCCAACGGCCCGGGCGAAAATGCCCGGGCCGGTGAATTGTCAGGCTCTTCCGGTGTCAAGCGAGGTCGCGTTCCACTTTGGCCAGCAGCTTGGTGAAGTCGAGGCGGTTCGGGCAGGCCTCTCGGGCCGCGACGAGGTCCGCACCGGCCCAGTCTCGTGCCTTTGCCGGCAGTTCAGAATAGAGTTTGCGGGCTTCGCCACGGAAACCGTAGTGGTCGTGATAAGTGAGGAGACGAGTCAGGTCGCCCAACTCGGCTTCGGTGCCCGCCGCTCGGGAGCAGCTTCCGTCACAATTCGCGCAGAAGGTCGGCCCGGCCGCGAGTAATGCGTTGTGAAGCTGTTTCATCTCCGCGGTTTTGAGCGGCTCAAACACTTCCGCGGCCTTCGTGTTTTCACGAAGCTGGTCGGTGTTACGCATCGACACGCAAGAGCTTGAGATCCGCTCGTCCGTCCAGATTGCGTGGAGCAACCCTTGGTAAGGCGAGAGGCCTCTCTCCGCCAGAGTCGGGACGTGCTTGGCCACTTCCTTCAAGATCGGGTCTGTATTTCCCGAGATTTGCTTCATCGAGATCAGGCCGATCCCCTTCTTGTGGCAGGCGTCAAGGGCACGGTTGAGGGGGGCGTCCTTGTCAAGCCACGGAGTATAGGCAATCATGATCGCGTCGACGAGGCCGCCTTCAGCCCCGGCCATCAGGAACTCCGCTTTGAGTGCGTCGTGGCATGAGAAGCCCACGAATTTCGCTTTGCCGGACTTCTTGATCGCCGCGATCGTGTCCTTCAATTCCTTGCTCTTTGGCCAATCGAGCTTGTCTTTGCCGCCAATGCCGTGGATGAAGAAGAGGTCGATGTAGTCAGTCTTGAGCGCAGCGCAGCGCTGGTCAAGCTGGGCGATGAGATCTTTGGGAGCCTTCGGGCTGTCTTTGGTGACAAGGAAGATGTCCTTCCGCGTCCCGGCCGGCATTCCCTCAAGCCACTTGGCGACACCCGGCTCTGAGCCGTAGCTTTTGGCCGTATCGACGTAACGGACGCCGCTGGCGTAGCCAAGTCGGAGCAAGCGATCGAGCGAGTCGGGACTGCGCCAGGTCCCTTGAGTCAAGATGGTCACATCCACGCCGGTCTTTCCCAGCGGCCGACGCGGCAAGACCTTGGGACTAGGAACAGCTTGCTGGGCGGCAAAACCGGATGAGCTACCCGCCAATGTGGCGGCGGTCGCGATTGCGGCTGCGCCTGTTTGGATAAAGTCTCGGCGGTTCACCTGCGAAAAATCGTCATCGCGCATGAGCACCTCTCCTGAGCCAATCCGAGCCGGTAACGTCGCGTCGCGTCGTCCTGGTTCAAGGTTCGACAGACGTTAAACTAGTGCAACGAGATCGGCTTGTCGAGGAAAAATCTCTTGCGAAGTTCGCGAATTGTGAGGTGTCAAGATCCGACGGCCACTGACACGGCGTGAGTTCCGTGCTCGATTTTCGCACCAGGATAGATTTCTTCGCGAAAGACGGGGATGTGGCCGGGAGCTTCGATGCCGATGCGAACCTGGTTGCGGTCGATCTTCACGATGGTGATCACGATTCCGTCGCCGATCACAATCCTCTCGTTCAGCTTGCGGCTCAGGACGAGCATGGCAGACTCCTTTGAAATTCTCGTGGTTCCTAAAACCGTTCGATTCAATCCTTCGTGGGCTTCCCAGCTTCGCCGTTTGTTTTAGCGAGTCATGGCGGCCAACGCCGTTAAAGAAATGCATCTGGCGTGCCGACAACATCTTTTGAATCGATTAATAGACGTAAGTCATCGCCAAGTCATAACTAAAAAATTTCTAAAGTTTCGCCGACGATCGAGAGACATACGATGGCTTTGTCCACTTTATTACCTTTTCTTCCCAAATTTGAGTGGAGGTTGCAAAAATGGGGAGGGAGAGGGCACCTGAGAGGGGATGGCGTCGATCCGAGTAAACCGTTACGATCAGCTCGAACGTCAAAACTTGGCTCCCTCAACTCGCCTTTCGCATCAAGGAATATCGCGTGCGCGTGGGATTGGGACAGGACACGCACCGGCTCGAGGCGGGTCGGCCGTTGGTCCTTGGGGGTGTCATCATAGACTACCCGCGGGGCCTGATCGGCCACTCGGATGCCGACGCCGTATTGCACGCCGTCGCGGATGCGATGCTAGGCGCAGCGGCACTGGGGGATATCGGAGAGCACTATCCCGATTCCGATCCGGAATGGCGTGGGCTTGATAGTTCGAGATTAGTGATCGAGGTCGTACGAAAGGTCGCGCTCGCGGGCTGGCGACCGTCCAACTGCGACATCATCGTGCACGCTCAGGAACCGAAGCTCGGGCCATTCAAGGCGGAAATGCGTTCCAATATCGCTCGGCTCCTTGGTGTTGAAAT
>JAYVYS010000668.1:0-12545 GCA_043784005.1 Isosphaeraceae bacterium | reverse complement strand
CGACCGGCGCCGACCGTTCCGCCGTCGATACTCACGATGACGGTTGAGTCGAGCGAAAAAGGGGCATGTCCCGAAGGAAACGCGAGAGTCATCGCGGTCACATTCTTCGAGGTAACATCGATACCCGCGACACCGTTGAGCTTGGCACGCACCTCGGCTTTCTCCCAGTGTTCTCCAAGTGCATCGATCGTGACCCAGTTCATTCGGTTGTATTTGAGTGTGTATGTGCCAAACCTGACCTCGTCGGGAAATCGCTTACGCCCGACCTCGGCGAGGCTGCCGAACCGGCGTTCGACCTCACGCTTCGCATCGGCATGATAGGCGTGCTTCGTCTTGGGTCCGATCACGTGAAGCAGGTCGATCTTTTGCTTCGCGAGCGCCTCGGCCATCACATCGGCGGCCTGTTTCTGGGCATCGAGTTCACCGCTGTAGGCCACGGTCGGGCATTGAGCCAGGTTTTCGGCGACATCGGTGCAGTCGTAGAGATGCCAGAGTTTCTGCTCGTACCAGGTGGGCGTGAGTGTCTCGCGCTGGAATACGTTGAGGAAACGGGGTGTTTCCGCGAAACCCGCCCCCGGGTTGGCCGCGAACCAACGGTCGGAGTAATGCACGGCGAACTGCCAGCACGAAGCGCCTCCCATCGAAAACCCTCGCACCGAGATCCGGTCCGGGTCGATCCTGTAGTGAGACTTCACCGACTCGATCGCTTCGAGAGCATCCACCTCGCCCGCGAACTTGTTGGCATTGCAATAGCGACCATAGGGATGCAGTACGATTGTTCCGGCCGGTGCGAAATCACCCACCTTCTTACGTCGTTCGTCGAGAAAATTCACCTCGCTCAACGTCTCCCCGCGTCCGTGAAACCAGAGGTCGAGCCGGTATCCATTGGCAGGCATCGGTCCGTCGGGGATCACCAGGCCATAGGGTTGAACTGAGGCGTCGATTTTTGAAGCGTAACCTCTTACGACAAGCCCGGCCTGATTTGTCCAGTTGAGTTCGGGCCGAATCAAGAGGACCGCACAACGGCCCTTCCCGAGTTCGAGCAGTTCTCTGGCCTTCTGAACATCCTGTTCGGTGAAGAACTCCTGAAAGACAAGCGCGTCGCGCACCGCCTTGTAGAAGATGATGATGTCGGGAAGTAACTCGCGATTCGGCGATTGCTCGCGATTGGGGATACGTTCGATTCGCTGCTTCAAGCCTTCGAGCGCCTCCGTCAGCTCTTTCTCGACCTCAGGCTTGAGCTCGATCCCGAGCTTGGGAACACGGCGAACCGACCCTGGGATGTTGTCCGAAGGGCCGTCGGCCCTCGCGTGAGAAACGTGCAAACCGAGGCCGGCGCAGCATATGAAGGCGACAAGCTTGGAGCGCATCCGGTGATCCTTTTGATTTGATAGACGGAGCATCGGGAGTTCGCACTTTTGAGGTGATTCAGGTGTAACCGAACCCTCGACTGAATTCACCCCGCTACTTCGCAAATCCCGTCCCGGGTAGCGAGACTAGACGTCGAGCCCTACCGCTCTCATCAGGGCAAGCGCGTTGCTGTGCGTGATGACGCCCGGCCGCATCGTGTAATCGAATCGCATGATGCCGTCGACAAGTTGATCCTCGAAATGAACATTCGCCGCACGCGGAGCCAGGGTAGCGGCCGCGGCCGCCAAGGCGAGGTCATGGGTCGTCACCAGGCCGATCGCGCCGAGGTCGATTAAACCGCGAACAATGGCCACGGCCCCCACGGCTCGGTCGTGAGAATTCGTGCCATGGAAGATCTCGTCGAGCATGAAGAGGAGCGGAATCGGCCCGCGCGCCAATTCCACGATTTCACGGACCCGAGTGATCTCCGCGTAAAACCGAGACTTCCCCTCTTGAAGCGAATCCTGAATACGCAATGTGGAACCGATGGAAAATATCGACACTCGCAATCGGTGGGCTCGGACGGGAGCACCCGCGAGCGCGAGCACCGCGTTCACTCCCACAGTCCGCAGGAGAGTGCTCTTGCCCGACATGTTCGACCCACTCACCAACATCACCCGAAGCTCTCCTCCGAGGCGAACATCGTTTCGTACACACGTCGAAAGCGACAACAGAGGGTGGCCTAGCGCATGTCCGTCGAACACGATTTCGTCACACTCGATCTCCGGGAACGGATCGTCGGGGTTCTCAAAAGCGTACGCGGCAAGCGAGCAGATCGCCTCGAATTCGCCGACGGCGGCAAGCCAACCCGCGATCGCGGGCCCCGTGTGAACCCTCCATCGATCGATCGCGATGGCAAGCAAAGGGGTCCACATCAGCATCGCGGCAAATGGCGCGAAGAGCTGATTGTCTTTCGCTTCGAGAAGTTGGACAAGGCGGGCGAGTCTTGCCACCTGACGCGACGCGGGCGAGCCTTCGCTTGTAAGCGCCGCGCTCAGTCGAGCAAGCGCCGGAGTTTGGAATGGCTCGCGTTGAAGACGGCTCAAGAGTTGGCCAAGCAGAACCAAGTCGTGGGTTCTTCGCTGCAAAACTCCAATCACTTGACGAATCCGCGACTTCTCTTTGAGCAGGAACGCGAGCTCGATCAGGATCATGCTCAGTAATGGGATGGTTCCATACTCGCTTGGCACCCAATCAGTCACCGAAAACGTGACCCAAGCGATCAGGGAAACCATGGTCAAAACGGCCAACACTTTGGCAACGATCGGCGTGATCGATGAGGAGAAGACTGCGGCTTGTCGTCCCCAGGCGGAGAGAGAGTTCGGATCGATCCCTTCCTGAACGTCACTACCGAGCAGGATTAAATCCTCTCGGAGGTCGATCCGATGACGAAGTTCGTCGATCGCCGCCTGACGTTCGAGGATGGTGGACCGCGGTGCTGGAGCGAGAAACCAAGAGGCAAGCACATCCTCACCGGACCGCGTCCTCGCCGTGCAGATTCGTTCGAACAGTGAGCCGACGCCGAAGATATCGAGGTCCGCCGCGTAAAGATGTTCGGGCGCGAGGTAGCGCAATCCCGAAACGCCCTGCCCCGAACATGTTCCGTCGATTCGCTTCATCCCCTGATCATAATACTCCGCGGCTCGCGAAGCGCGATGTACGGCCTTACGGGTCTTCCCGTGCAACACGACGATCCCGATGAAAAAAAAGAGCGGAAGTGATATCCACCACCAAGGGACCGAACCGTTTTGATACAAGAACCCCGCGAGGACCACTCCGAACACAAAAACGGCAAGGCGGCCATCGGCGATCCGACGTTCGAGTCGGACTTTGGAATCGAATGTCGCGCGCCTTTGAGCAAGTCGATCTTGATACTGTCGACGGGGCGAAGGCGGCGATGATGAGTCGATCGTGGGGGTCGAAGTTGCAGTCAATCTCGGCCTCTGTCCAGTCTGTGATGCGCCGAACCCCGTAGCGAGTGCCTTGATCTCGGGCGACTCAAACGTGCTCGGTGATGCGGGCTTGGATCGATCATCTTGCCGAGGAGCCGGCAGAAGGTCAAGCTGCGTAACTCCTTAACGCAACCACTAGGCCCAATCTTAGTGGAAACAGGGCCTTGTCGCCGAAGCGGTTTGGTCGCTTAGGTCGATTCGTGGCGGATCGGTTGAAGAGAAAGGGCTCGTTGGGCTAAGATCTTTAAGACTGGCCGAAGCCAGTGACCCCTTATCGTTCCGTCAGGGTTTAATGATGTCCTCTGAGACGGCTCTGAAGAGCCCGCTTTTTGCCTGGCACCATACGCACGGGGGCAAGCTGGTTGAATTCGGCGGCTGGCTGATGCCCGTGCTGTACACATCGATCGTCGAGGAGCACCAGGCAGTCCGCAAGCGAGTCGGGCTTTTCGATATCAGCCACATGGGGCGGCTCACATTCGATGGTCCTGACTCGCTTTCCTGGCTGGAGCATGTCACGACCAACCATGTCGCCAAGCTTGCCGAGAATCAAATCCAGTACAGTTTGATGGCCAACGGCGGCGGCGGCCTGATCGATGATGTCCTGGTCTATCGTTCGCGTTACGGCTTTGTTCTTGTCTGCAACGCTTCGAACCGTGCCCACGTACTCGCCCAGCTCGAACGCCACCGAGAAGGTCGAATCGCACGAATGGTCGACAGCACTGCCGACACCGCAATGATCGCGGTGCAAGGTCCCGCCGCGTTGGCGACCGTGCAGCCTCTCTTCAACGCGCCGTTGGATTCGGTTAGATACTACCACTTAACCATGGGCCGCCTGCTCGGTGACGTCGATGCGGTCATCAGCCGAACCGGCTATACGGGCGAGGACGGGGTCGAATTGATCGTCGCCGCGAGTGCCGGGGTGCGCGTTTGGGACGCTCTTCTCGAATCCGGCAAGAGTGCCGGCATCCTTCCGTGCGGGCTTGGCGCTCGAGATACCCTCCGTTTCGAGGCGGGGATGCCGCTTTTCGGACATGAGATGAACGAGGCGGTAAACCCCTACGCCGCCGGGCTGGGCTGGGCCGTGAAGCTGAACAAAGGGGATTTCGTCGGTCGCGACGCCCTTGTGAAATTCAGAGCGAATCCGGGTCAGGTGCGAGTTGGGCTCAGAATTGATGGAAAGCGTATCGCGAGGCAAGGGAGCGAGGTCTTTCATAACGGCTTGCCTGCGGGTCTGGTCACTTCGGGAACCTTCGCGCCGACTCTTCAGCAAACCATGGCGATGGCTCTTGTCGATCCAGCTTCCGCGACGCTCGGGACCGTATTAGGCGTTGATATCCGAGGCCGCAACGAGGTCGCCACCGTCGTTTCACTTCCATTCTATCGACGGGATCATCCCATCCCTTCTCCTGTCTGAAATTTAACCTCCTTTCGTCGCCTCAGGCTTTGAGGGCTACTCGTCCATGGACATGAAATCACTGAAGTATGCCCCCACCCACGAATGGGTTCTCGTCGAAGGCGATGTCGCCACGGTGGGCATCTCCAAGTTCGCGGTTGACCAGTTGACCGATCTCATCATGATCGAGCTTCCCGCGATCGGTTCCAAAGTCAGCGCGGGCAAAAGCTTCGGTGAGGTGGAGAGTGTCAAGGCCGTGAGCGACCTTTACTCTCCCGTCAGTGGTGAAGTGGTGGCGGTCAACAAAGATGTGGCTGCCAACGTCATGCTCCTCGCCGAGGATGCCTACGACAAGGGTTGGCTGATCAAGGTGAAACTCGACGGGTCCGCGCCCGCTTCCGAACTTCTCGACTTGGACGCTTACGAAAAAAAGGTCGCTGAGGACGCTCACTAGGCGTAACGGTCCGCATTTCAGTTTGAACGGAACCTAATTCCCTCATTTTCACGTCATTCGTGTCGCGATCAGCCAACGTCGCGTCGTCACCCGGCGACGCGACTTGCGAGTTACTTAGACGATCCTGGATGATCCTACTCCCGGTGCCTACAACAGCCGGGTGCCGAGCGATCGGCTTGGCACGAGGGCAGACCGCAATCCGTCGACAATTGCGGTTCCGTTGAGTGCGTTTTGCGAGCTCCCGCTTTCCAAGTTGAGACGGACTTCATTTCACTGGTTGCATCGAGCGGTCCAAGCCAACGCATTCCGAGACTTGTGCGAGCAGTTCGTGAACCGTATTCCGCCAAGGCATTGAGAGAATTTCGAGACGACCATGGCTTTTATCGCGAACACCGCTGACGACGTTCAGGTCATGCTCGAAACGATCGGACTTGATTCGCTCGATCAGCTCTTCGATATGATTCCGCCCGAGTATCGACTTGCTCGTCCACTCGCCATATCCGAGGCGCTGGGGGAGATGGAGCTGACCACCCACGTCAGCCGGTTAATGTCGAAAAACATTGGTGCGGACTTGCGTCCCTGCTTTCTTGGAGGCGGCGCATACGACCATTTCATCCCCGCCGTCGTCGATCAGCTTTCCTCGCGAGGCGAATTCTACACCGCGTATACGCCCTATCAGCCCGAGGCCAGTCAGGGAACGCTGCAAGCCACCTTCGAGTACCAAACCCTGATCTCCCAGTTGACGGGAATGGACGTCTCGAACGCCAGTCTCTACGACGGCGGTTCGGCGGTGGCCGAGGCCGTGTTGATGGCGCTTACGGTCTCGGGACGCCGCGGAGGGGTGGTGGTCGCCGGGTCGGTCCACCCGGAATATCGCCTGATTCTCGAAACGTATCTCGCCAACCTCGATTGCAAGATCGTGACCGTGAACGCGGAAGGCGGGCGTGTCGATGCGGAGGATCTTGCGAGGGCCATCACGGAAGAGACCGCCGCCGCCGTGATTCAGTATCCAAATGTCTTCGGGCAGCTTGAGGATATTGAGGCCCTGGTCGACGCCGCCCACGACAAGGGGGCGCTCGCCATCGTGAGTGTCGACCCCATCAGTTTGGGACTTTTGAGACGTCCCGGAGACTACGGCGCGGATATCGTGGTGGCGGAGGGCCAGGGGCTTGGCAATCCGCTATGTTACGGCGGGCCTTATCTCGGGATCATGGCCTGTCGGGAGGAATACGTTCGTAAGATGCCCGGCCGAATCGTCGGCGAAACCACCGACAAGAACGGCAAGCGCTGCTGGGTTCTCACGCTTCAAACCCGAGAACAACATATTCGTCGTGAAAAGGCGACCTCGAATATTTGCACCAATCAAGGACTTCTCGCGTTGCGGGCAAGCATTTATCTCGCGGTCGTCGGCCCGACTGGGCTCCGCAAGGCCGCCGAGCTTTCGACTCGCAAGGCTCATTACGCCGCCGAGAAACTCGCTGCTGTGAAGGGTCTCTCGCTCGCCTTTGACGGGCCATTTTTCAAAGAGTTCGTCGTTCGCTCGGTAATGGACCCCGCCAAGGTTCTCGAAGAAGTGGGCCGACTAGGTTATCACGGCGGAATCGCCCTGAAGAGTTGGTATCCCGCGCTTGCGGACGGCATCCTCGTCGCAGTGACCGAGAAACGCACCCGCGAGGAAATCGACGGACTCGCCAAGGCGTTCGATCGCACGTTGAACGGTTAAGCCCATCCTTCCCGTCGCCCTTTCGACTTCCACCCGATACATCGGATCGAGCCCGAGTCATCATGTACAAACTTGAACCACCTCGCCTGCTTTTCGAGACAAGTCGCCCGGAACGATTCACTGCGATTTTTCCCGAATCCGACGTTCCCCACGTGCCGCTGGGAGCCCTGATTCCCGGCGACCACCTCGCGGAGGAACCTCCTTTATTGCCGGAGCTTGGCGAACTTGATGTCGTGCGCCACTACACGATCCTCTCATCGTTGAACATGTCAATCGACTCGAATTTCTATCCGCTCGGTTCCTGCACCATGAAGTACAACCCGAAGCGGAATGAAAGGCTTGCCGCCCTTCCCGGCTTCGCGGCGCAGCACCCCTATCAGTCCGAGTCGACGTTGCAAGGGTTGCTCGGCCTACTGTACGAACTCCAAAATGACCTCGCCGAGATCGCCGGCTTGCATGCCGTCAGTCTTCAGCCCGCTGCGGGTGCCCAAGGGGAATTAACGGCCCTCCTCGTCGCCGCCGCGTATTTCCGCGATAAGGGCGAGGGGTCCCGACGAAAAAAAGTGCTCATCCCCGATAGTGCTCACGGCACCAATCCCGCCTCGGCCCACCTTGCGGGTTTCGAGACAGTCACCATCAAGAGCGATTCGCGCGGCCTCGTCGACCTCAACGATTTCAAGGCCAAGCTCGCCGACGATACCGCCGTCTTCATGATCACCAACCCCAACACCGTGGGGCTCTTCGACCCGCAGATTGGCGAGATCGCGGCGCTCCTTCATGACCGAGGTGCCCTGCTCTATCTCGATGGTGCCAACATGAACGCCATTCTTGGGGCGGTCCGTCCGGGTGATATGGGCGTCGACCTCATGCATTACAACCCTCATAAGACGTTTTCGGGGCCACACGGCGGCGGAGGTCCCGGCGCGGGACCGATCGCGGTTCGTGAACACCTTGCCCCCTATCTCCCGGCTCCGACCCTTTTTCAAGATGCGTCCGGCATGTACCGGCTCGATCATGATCGTCCCAAATCGATCGGGCGAGTCCGTGCCTTTTTCGCCAACTCCGGCGTGCTTTTCCGGGCGTACTGTTACATCCGGAGCCAGGGGCCTGACGGGTTGAAGGCCGTTTCGCAACACGCGGTACTCAACGCCAACTACCTGATGGCGTTGGTTCGACACGTCTACCCGGTGCCGCACGGCGAGCGCTGCATGCACGAGTTCGTGGCCTCGGCGCGAGGGATGGCACGCGACCGTGGAGTCCGCGCGATGGACATTGGCAAGCGCCTCATCGACTACAACTTTCATGCCCCGACGGTCTATTTCCCCTTGATCGTCTCCGAAGCCTTGATGATTGAACCGACCGAGACCGAGAGCCGGGAAACCCTGGAATCCTTCGCAAAGGTCTTGCTCGCCATCGCCGAGGAAGATCCTCAGATTCTTCATGACGCTCCCCTAACCACACCCATCAACCGGCCCGACGAAGTGAAGGCCGCGAGGACACCTGTTCTGCGCTGGAAGCCTCTCAAATCGGCTACCAAAGTTCCCGAGGCGGCGGGGGTCTCGTAATTCCAACTTCCTTCGAAAAGCATGATTTCAATGGGAGCGTGGGAACGGGACTGAGCGGCATCGTATGAATATCATATTATTAATTCACTGATATGTGATTCGGAACCATTTCGTATCGACATTGCTCTCGACGGAGAAGGGTGGGACAATATCACGAGAAGGAATCGGAGTTTCCAGGCTGGGGTTTGTCGATGGAGCTGATGCCACCGAAGACGAGCCGGGATTTCCAGACGGCCGCTGCGCAGCGACTCAACGCAGCTGAAATACTGTTTCGCGCGGACGTGACCCTCGACGCACAGTATCTGGCCGGTTACACCGTTGAGTGCTCACTGAAAGCACTCATTTTGGAGCGGACGCCCGACCCGGACAAGGCGGAAAAGCTTAAGAAGATCTCAAAATCCGCTCAAATGCATAGGTCGGATATTTTGCTCGGCGAATTACGAGATCTCGAAACGGTTGTTCCGCCCGATCTTGCAAAGCAGATTCGGAGTGTAGGTTTGGACTGGACAACGAGCTTGCGGTATGAGAGGGGGCGACGTGACACGGAAGGTACGAGAGTTTTTCTAGACACGGTACGAGCAATTTTTTTCTGGGTGGAGAGTCTACTGCCATGATCCAGACCACCACTGGCCGCTGGGAGACAATGCGGACCGACGAATCCCGGATGGTTGAAGATGCCTTGAGGAAAGCTGGGTTCCAGCGGGTCGACTCCTACCGTTACAACTCCGCGTCGATCCGGGTCCGTGTCATCGATCCACGCTTCGACGGCTTGAAGATCGAGAAACGGCACGCGATGATCGAGCCGCACCTTGACCAACTACCGGAACGCACCCAGGCAGACATCATCAGCCTTTTCGCCCTCGCTCCGTCCGAGCTCGAGCAGAAGCCGGAGACGCTCAGGCAGTTCGTCAAGAATGTAGAGTTCGACGACCCGAGCCCCTCAATCCTTTAATTTCGGCCCAATTGTTCAGATGAATCGATTCGAGGAGGGTGGAGTCCCCTTGGAATCCCTTGTCCGATCAGACAATCTAGGCTCTCGATACCGGAATCGAACAAACGGTTCCGTCGCACCGTTTGGTTTCGGGAGCCCGGGCCTTGTCCATTGTTGTCGACGATTATCATAAGACTTATGACCACACGGTCGCCGTTCAAGGGATCTCATTCTCGGTCGCGCCGGGTGAGATTCTTGGCCTGGTCGGACCAAACGGCGCGGGAAAAACGTCGACACTTCGGGCCATCGCGGGCATCCTTCGTCCCACGAAAGGACGCTTGATCGTCGCCGGTCATGACGTCGTGACCGATCCGGTCGGTGCCAAGGCGGCGCTTGCTTATGTCCCTGACGACCCCAGTCTTTTTGAAAGCCTGACCGTCTGGGAGCACCTTCGGTTCGTCGCCAGCGCCTATCGCGTCGCGAACTGGATTCCGAAGGCCGAGGCACTCCTCGAAAAGTTCGAATTGACGCCGAAACGGAATGCCCTGGCGTCGGAACTCTCGCGCGGGATGCGACAAAAAGTCGCGATCTGCTGCGGATACATCCATGATCCCAAGGCGATCCTGCTCGACGAGCCGCTGACCGGCCTCGATCCTCGCGGTATTCGCACGATGCAAAATTCCGTCTCTGAGCGTGCCGCGAACGGGGCGGCCCTGATCCTAAGCTCTCATTTGCTTTCCCTCGTGGAAGACGTCTGCACGTCCGTCTTGATCCTCCATCGCGGGAAAACCTTGGTGCATGGGACATTGTCAGACCTTCGCCGACAGATCGATGAGAGCGGCCGGCACGAGACCCTCGAAGAACTGTTCTTCCGATTGACCGAGAGAGGTGATTCTCCCCACGACTCGGGATCCCCAATTCCAACCGCGACCGAACAAGACCGAGGCTGACGTGGACCGTTCGCTATGGCTACTATTGCGGCTGAAACTCGATGCCCGGCTAAGAAGGGGGACGCGGAGTTTTCGGACACTCAAAGGCTTGCTTCTCGCGGTTGTCGGCTCGTTGGTCTTTGTGCCCTCGATCGTGGGCGTTCTCGTCATGCCACGATTCCAATCGGCCGCCCAGCTCTCCACGGCAAGGCTGTATGGTCCCTTGCTCCTGTTTCTATACTGCATCTTGAACGTCTTGTTCTCGAGCGGTGACCGGTCGGTTTATTACTCTCCCGCCGAGGTGAATTTCCTCTTCTCCGGTCCCTATCGTTCTCGACAACTGTTGATCTACAAAATGGTTGGAGGAATCGGCGCGGCATTCCTCACCGCGATTTTCATGTCCCTGGGTCTCCGTCAACATGCCGCAATGTCGATTGCCGCCTTTCTCGGGCTCTTTCTCGGACTGGAACTCCTCTACTTATTCTCTCTGGCCGTCGGGCTCTGCATCGCCACATTGGGAGCCCTGGCCTTTAATAGAGGACGCAGGCTCGTGCTCTTCGTGGTCGTGGCGCTCGCGGCGTCGGCCCTTTGGTCGATCGGCACTGAGGTCGCGAGTATTCCGCCTTTAGCGATTCTCCAGCGCGCCATTTCCTCACCCACCCTCACCCTCGTTGTGATGCCGTTTCGTCCGTTTGTGATGGCCTTCACTTCCGAGCGTTTCTGGCCCGACTTGCTGGGCTGGTCAGCACTGAGCCTACTCATTGATGGGGCGCTGGCCGGGTTAGTCCTGGTGCTGAATGCCGAATTTCTAGAGGCCTCGGCATCGGCGAGTGAGCGGATCTATTCGAAAATGAAGAAGCTCAGGACAGGCGCGGGGTGGGCCTATCCAATCTCGGTCAGGTACGACCTTCCCATGTTCCCGTGGGGAGGCGGGATCGGACCGAATTTCTGGAGACAGTTGACGACACTGTCTCGGACCCCCACGCAACTACTTGGCCTAGGACTCCTTTTTTTAAGTCCTGTGTTAGTCGCCGTTTTGATTTCCCGGGAGTCGAGTCAACCAATGGGCGTCGCGGGGCCTACGCTTACCTTCTGCGCAAGCATCTTACTTCTCGCTCCCGGGATGGTCCGCAACGACTTCCGATCAGACGTCACTCGTATGGAGGATCTAAAGACCTTGCCGATCCGAGCGAGCCGGATGGTTGTCGGCCAGATAAGCACGCCTTTGCTGATTCTGACACTGGCATCCTGGTTCACTCTCGGATGTCTCGCTGTCGTGATTCGTTCGGAATATGGGATGATCGCGACGCTTGCTATTCTCGTTTTGCCGCTGAATTTAATCTTGCTCCTGATCGAGAACCTCTATTTCCTCTGGTTCCCATTCCGTCCGATCCCGTCGAACTCGATCGACATCCAGGCGATCGGCCGGCAGATCCTCTTGCTGATCGCCAAGGTGTTAAGCCTGTCGGTCGCGGCGACATTCGCGGGCGCGGCGGGCGCATTCGTCTATCTGGTGCTGGGTCGAAACTGGACAGCCACGGTCGCAACGGTTTGGGTCGTCGGAATGGGATGCGGGATCGGTCTGATTCCACCTGTCGCATCCGCGTTCGAGAATTTCGACGTCTCAGACACGCCACCCGAATGAACCGGAAAGGGTTGCGACCGTGACCGAGGGTCAAACCGAGACGATGCCGATTTGTCGGGTCTTACCCTATCGAGAGGCCGACGGTGCCACAAACATGGCGATCGACGAGGCCATGCTTAACCAGGTCGCCATCGATCCTTCGGCCGCGCTGTTTCGGTTCTATCGCTGGTCGGAGCCGACGTTGAGCCTCGGCTATTTCCAGAGCTACTCTGAAGCCCTTTCCGACCCGCGCTGGCATGACGTGCCGATCGTGCGGCGGCCGACGGGTGGGGGTGCCATCTGGCATGATTGCGAGTTGACTTATGCCGTGGTCGTCCCTCGCAATCACCCGATCGCGGCATCAAGCCTGACGCTCTACCGGGCGGTTCACCTTCACTTCGCTCAGATCTTGACGCGAGGGGGCACCAAGGCGACTCGTCGTGGCGAGAACGATCTCCGGCCAGATCTCACACGTCCGTTCTTGTGTTTCTCCGACCGCGATCCCAATGATATCGTGATCGACTCTCACAAGGTTGTCGGCAGCGCCCAGCGTCGTCGCAAGGG
>JAYVYS010000667.1:0-2967 GCA_043784005.1 Isosphaeraceae bacterium | reverse complement strand
GGGAGAAACTTTTTTATGTCAGGGTCAATATTGTCGTACGCAAATTTCACTTTATCTGCAAAAAATTTCATGGCATCTGCTTCAGATTGAGCCACTATAGCGGCAGAGAGATTCCGTTTGAAAAGGCAATCATCAAGATAAACAATGCACATGAGTGTGGTTATGCCGTGTTGCACACCGGGGGCGAGTCTCTCGCGCCGAGTTCGGCGATTCCCATTGTTCTCGACGTGTTGATCGGGTCGGTGAGTCTCCTCAACAGTCCGGAACTGATCTCCCTGACCATCCACCCCGACGTGAGTGCCGGGATCGTCGGTTGATCCGCAACCAGTTGCCGACGATTGTTTAACTTTGTGTTTGCACCGGACGCCGGTCCAGGTACACTACACGAGTACAAAGCTGGTCTCTCAAGCCCGCGAGACTTGAGGAGAGCCGCCCAGACTCCCGCCCGCACCTGTCCTTCGTCGGAATTGCTGAAGGGTCGCACCATGGCGCGTCGCACTCTCCCCGCACAGATCGCGGTTGCGGTCGGTTGGCTCTGGATGGCGAGTTCGCTCGTTGCCGACGAGCCCAAACCGCTCGTGAGCTTTCATAAGCAGGTTTTGCCCGTCCTCCAGCGCAAGTGTCAGGGCTGCCATCAGCCTGCCAAATCGAACGGGAAGCTGAACCTCACGACGTTCGAGGCGCTGATCAACGGGGGGCAAAGCGGCCCGTCGGTTCTGCCAGGTAAGCCTGCTGAGAGCGAACTCATCAGCAATGTCACGGGCGAGAAGCCGCTGATGCCGCCGGTCGGACCTGGGCTGACCAAGGAAGAAATTGGACTCATCACGGCCTGGGTCGAAGCGGGAGCCAAGGACGACACGCCTCCGTCGGCACGCGACACCATTGATGCCGACCACCCTCCGATCTACGTCGCCGCGCCGCTGATCACCGCGCTGGCCTTCAGCCCTGACGGCCAAAGCCTGGCGATTTCGGGTTACCGCGAGGTCTTGATCCATAAAGGCGACGGGTCTGCGCTGACCCAGCGATTGGTCGGTCAGGCCCAGCGGATCGAGAGCCTGGTCTATTCGCCCGATGGATCGACTCTGGCGGCGGTGGGCGGTTCGCCCGGCCGATTTGGTGAGGTCCAGTTCTGGGACGCTACCACCTTCAAGTTGAGAAGCGCCGTTCGTTCTACCTACGACACGCTTTACAGCGGAGCGTTTACTCCCGACGGAACCAAGTTCTCGTTTGGTTGTGCCGATAATTCCGCCAGAACGATCGTCGTGAAGGATGGCAAAGAGACCCTCAAGATCGATCATCACGCCGACTGGGTCTTCGGAACGACCTATTCCCTCGACGGCAAGCATCTGATCACGCTGGGACGTGATGGAGCGTTGAAGCTGACGGAAAGTGAAACGGGCAGCTTCATTGACGATATCGGCAAGAACTACGGCGAACTCACAGCCCTGGCACGCCGGCCCAAAGTCAACGAGGTCGTGATCGGTGGCGATGAGCGGATTCCACGTCTCTACCAGATCTTCCGGACCCGTGCCCGCGACATGAATTACACCGACTTTAACTTACTCCGTTCGTTCGAGATCCAGCCCAGCCCGATCTCGGCGATCGCGTTCAGCCCCGATGGCAATATCCTTGCTGTCGGTGCCAACGCGGGCGAAGTTCGACTCTATAAAGTGGCCGATGCCGTCAAGCTTCAAACCCTCAAAGGGCATAAGGGGGGGATCTTCGCGATTGCCTTCCGGCCCGACGGTAAAACCGTGGCGACGGGTGGGTTTGACGGTAAAGTGCGGATCTTCGAGGTTGAGACCGGCAAGGAGCTTGCCGCTTTCGTCCCTGTGCCCGTCTCGGGCCAAGCCGTCGCCTCAGGGAAATAAGATGCAACGTGTCTCCGCATTGATCATTCTCCTCGGCCTCTTCACGACATCGGCCCACGCCGCTGCCCCTGTCCTGGGGTTCGGCGTCGCCACGTGGGTTCGAACGCGGCAAGACTATCACGCTTCGTCTCAATGGAAGCGGTCTTGGTCTGAGCGGGCCGGAAATTCGTACAAGTTTGCCCGCCACGATGGGGCCGATCAAGGTCGAGTCCCCTGATGCGATCAGCGTTCCGGTGACCCTCGCCGCAGACGCCCCTATCGGTTACTACCCCGTCCAGGTTCGCACCGCCGACGGGCTCACGAGTTCACTGTTAATGGCCGTTGGCGACCTTCCGGAAACCAACGAGGTCGAACCTAACGACGAACCAGCTCAGGCTCAACCGATCAACACCCCGATCGTTGTCCAGGGAACCTGTGCAGGAACAGACCGCGACCACTTTCGGTTCGAGGCGAAAAAGGGCGACCGATTCGAGGTGGAAATCGAGGCCAGGCGGCTCGGCTCGGGACTGGACCCCGCGCTGACTGTGCTTGACACCTCCGGCAAAGCCATCTCGTCCGATGGTGACGCGACCCACATGGGCAACGACCTCAGATTGACCTTCGTCGCCCCAGCCGATGGCCCATACCTCGTTGTCGTCAACGACATCAAGTTCGCGGGGGCTGGGGACAGCTTTTATCGGTTGAAGGTCGGTAAGCTTGGCGGTCCTGAAGCCCTCTTTCCACTCGGTTGGCAACGGGGTAAGGCGGTCGAGCTGACCTGGTTGGGTGGCGCCCTTTCTGCTCCCGCCAAGACCACGTTCACTCCACCGAGTGACCCCGACCTTGCCTATGTTCTGGTGGCGTCCCCCTCGCCGGGTGGGTCACCGTATAGGTTGATTCTGGGAGATCTGCCTGAGTCGATCGAGGCCGACGGTGTCGCGATCAAGGATTGGGCACCCGGCACGATCATGAATGGACGTATCAGCGGCGTTGGCGAGGTCGATCAGTACCGGCTGACTGTCACTCCCGGACAAACTCTGCAATTTGCCCTGGTTGCGGGTCGACTCGGTTCACGGCTCGATGCTGTCCTCACCTTGACGAAGGTTGATGGATCGAC
>JAYVYS010000666.1:0-3938 GCA_043784005.1 Isosphaeraceae bacterium | reverse complement strand
CGTCGAGACCGTGATGGTGAACGTGTCGCGCCGCACGACCCCTTTGCGCGGGCGAAGGCGTTGGGTTGTCCCTCCCGATCGAGTCATCCGGTTTGAGAGCCTGAAATTCAGAGTCGCGACGTCCTCTCGAATCCACTGACCGAGGAAGCATCCGAAAAAGCTATGATCGTACATATCAAAAAGTAATTTAAGATCGGCGGTTGAGATCTCCTGGAAGTTGGCGGTATCGATGGCGACGGATTCCGTGAGAATACGATCATGGATCGCGTGGAACAGCCGTCTCGCCTCGACGGGGCCGTGATACAAAGACAAAACCCGGGCGCGGCGGTCACCCGAGAGGAAGTGTGATGCGCTACTCATCGTGGGAATCAGCCGGGTTGATTGGTTTTGGTCTCAGGAGTCGGCTTGGACTGGTTGCGCATCAGAATATGATACTGCACCGCCATCGAATGACCGATCTCACGCGACCAGTATCTGCCATCGTGGCCTCCGACCGACTCCGCATATGTGAAGGGAATCTTGTTTTCCATCAAGATCTTGGCGAAGTCCTGGCTATTCTTGAGCAGACCGTCTTCCGTTCCACAGTCAATATAGATATGCGGCATTTTCTCTTTGGGAATCGCGAGGACAAGTTTGAATGGGTCGTAGGCGTCGGCGTTATCCGCCGTGACGAAGAGTTTCCCCTTGGGAGTACGCTCAACCTGACTGTCAAAGTCTTCCACTCCGATCGCAAGATTGGGTTGATCGGCGAGTTTGCGCGGCGCTTTCTTTTTGGCCGCGTCATCAGCAGAGCGAAGCCGATCCCCCGCCGAACGTGCGAAGCCAAGAGCGCCGCTGTGACTGCCGATTGAGCAGAACATGTCGGGGTGTTTGAGCCCGAGCATCAGCGCCCCGTAGCCTCCCATCGAGAGCCCGTTAATCGCGCGACCTTCTCGCGTGGCGATCGTCCGATAGGTGGAATCGACGTGCCCGATCAAGTCCTTGACGATGTAATCTTCCCAGTCATTCTTCTGGCTGTCTTCACTTTCGGCCCAGTTCGCATACCAGGAGTTGCCACCATCGGGCATGACGACGATCAGTTCCAAGTCTTTCGCGAACTTGGGCGCGTTGTTCCTGGCCCAGTTGAGAAAGTTGCCCGAATATCCGTGCAAGAGGTAGAGCACGGGGTAGCGATCGGTGGAGACATCATAATTTTTTGGGAGGATCACGTTGTATTTCAAGGTGCGGCCAATGCTCTTGCCCTCAAACGCGACCGTCTTCAACGCCGAAACCGCCGGAGGCGGTGCCTGGGCGAACGAGAGCCCGGGAAAGGCCAAGATGAGAGTCGCGACAAACCACGGACTGCGAGCGATCATTGGAGTGCTCCGAGATCTCAGGTAAAAACCATTCCGAAATTAGAATAGCGTGAAACGAAGTCGGTCGGTACGGGGGCGCGGCGCTTTTGATTTTTGTCCGAACGGGCTCCTTCTCCCGAACGTTCGATTCGAAATCGAAACGTGAGACAAGGCTTATCCTACGAGAAAATGCCAACGACTTGATGAACCGTGGTGAACCGCTTACTTCGCGGGCTCTTTTTTGTCGGGGCCTTCCAAAACGCCCTTCAAGGCTTCTCGAAGCTGTTCAGCGAGTTGGGGCCCTCCGCCAACGAACAGCCGCGCGACGTTCCCTTCGCGATCGATGATCACGGTTTGCGGGATCGCGTTGGCTTTGTATCGTTCCGCGACGACACCATCCCGGTCCAGGGCCACGGTGACTTTCAACTTATGCCGCTCAAGCATGGCATTGATGTCTCTCGGCGATTCTTGCAGGTTCACGGCGACGAGCTGAACTCCCTGGTCGCGAAACTCCTCGGCAACCTTCTCCACCTGCGGCATCGCCTGGATACACGGGCCACACCAGGTCGCCCAGAAATCAAGCATCACGACCTTGCCTTTCATGTCGGCCAGGTGGTAAGGCTTGCCGTCGAGCAAGTCGAGCTTGAAGTCGGGCGCGGGTTTCCCCACAAGCGGCGACTCTGTCCCCGGCGAACGTCCCCCCGAAGAGCCGTCGTCGTCTTCCGCCGATTTCGGCTCGATCGCGTCCTTCAAGACCCACTGCTGATAGATCAACGTCGCGGCGACTTTTTCGATGGCTCCCGCAATCAGAAGCTGATCGACCTCATCGAGACGAACCTGACAATCTCCCAGAACATCGCTCTTGCCAGAAAGCGTTGTCCCGACAAGCATATCGGGTGAAAATGTGAGCCGAATTCCATCACTCCGAACCGCCTGCACGCGAAGGGTCGCATCCTTGTTTTCAGCGCCCGGCTTGGTCGGCTTCGGCCCGACAATCTCCTCAGGATGGAGCCAGATAATTCGCGAGACGCGATCGCGCGGCAACGGCTTGGTGTCGAGGCGGATCTCGACCTGGAGCGCCTTGTCGTCGAGGGAGACCAGCCGACCGCGGAGGAGGTCTCCATTGGTCGAGCGGATCATGTGCGTCGGCGGGTTCCCTTTTTGGGCACGTGGTAACGTGAGCAATCGCTCTCGCTTAGTTTTGTTCAAACGCACCGTCACCGCGGGCTCGGCCGCAAGCTCAACGGCCTTGACCTTGTCGTTGGCGACGAACGTGTTCTTGCTCAGCGCGGTCTTAAAGGTGACTCCGTCCTCATCGATCCGTTCTATTGAAGCCGGGATGATGTCCCCGCTTCGCAAGTGAAGGGCGCGTTTCGTTGGGCTCGACGCGGAGGACGAGGTTCTCACAGGCATGGAGGGTTGAGCGACGCCTCCGAACACCCTGATCACTCCGCCCAATAGCGCTGCGGGCGCATTAACCGCGACCGCCGGCCTGGCCGGCTGGATTTGTTGGATCATCACCATCCCTCTTTGCGCGGCCATTGCCGTCGTCGTCGAGGGCGCGACCACCGCCGGTTCCTTGTAGAGAATCTTTCCTGCCACCCCTGGACGAAGCGGACCCGCCGTCAGGCTTCCCCAGGGTTTCCAGGCGAGGCAAGTCGCATCGGCCGCCGTCTTCCCATCGGTGAGCATGCCGATCAGTCTGAGTCCCTCCATCTCAAGCCGCGGCGTCTGCGCCAAGGGAAGTTTTTTGGGGCTGATATCTGGATCGAGGAGAACAGAGAGAGAGCGTAGGCCTTGCAGGGGAAGCTTTTCCGGGCCATCGACGTACGCGTTGGTCAGAAAGAGCGAGCCGTTTTCAACCTTGAGAACGTCGCCACTGAGGCGGGAACCATCCTGAAAAACGGCTCGAATTGATCGATGCGGGATCGCTCCCGCCCTCGAAAAGATAATGCGGGCGACCTGCTCACGAGGAACGCGCGATTCTTTTCCACGGTCGACGACGATATACGCTTTCGCGGTCTGATCGTAAGCCGAAACACTTCCCGGATGGCTGGAACCGTCCACCTGGAGAAGACTCGAACGATCTCGCGGTACTTCGCTTGGCGTCTCGCCATTCCAGCGCGTGACCTGGAGCCGTTCGAGCCGAATGTCTCCGCGTTTGTTTTCCAGGCGGATGCCGTGATAAACCTGAGGATTCTTTTCGGAGCAGGACAACTGGCCGAGGATCTTGCCGTCGGGAGACAAAACGCCAAGTGTCCCGTTTTCCTGGTCGAGCAATAGGCGAAGGTGGAGACGATCCGACCCTGGCGCGATCGTCCCGACGGAGACGACATCGGCGTCTTTTTCACCTTCCCTTGTCGCAACCAACTCGTTATCCCAAACTTCAAGCCGGAAGGCCCGCTGCGCAGACTTTTCGGAGGCATCCACCCCAAGCGCGAGCACGAAGTTGGGTATTTTCTTCCAGGAAAGCTCGAATTCAATTGCGGCACGCGCGGGGAGCCCGACGTCGCCGACGATCGTCGATCCGTCCTGTTCAGAGATCAACTCGCCCGAGTCGTCCCTCCAAGGTTTGTTCTGATCGGGCTTGGACACAGTCCAACC
>JAYVYS010000665.1:0-4044 GCA_043784005.1 Isosphaeraceae bacterium | reverse complement strand
ACCTGGAGTTGACACCATGATTTCCCCCTGGCCTTCAGGCCAACGCGCGCGCACAGCGTTCGTTCTCAGTGGTCCTTCCAAGGTTCGGAACCGTCGGCGTGGGCGTAAAGTACAGCTCGAGTTTCTCGAGGACCGAACGCTGCTCTCCAGCACGATCCCGTTGAACTCGGCCACATGGACGGCGGTCGGCCCCGGGGGGCTTGGAAGTACCAGTAGCTTCGGGGGGGGGAAAGGCGGTCCCGTCTCGGGACGGGTCAGCGGAGTGGCCGGCGACCCGACCAATGCGAATGTATTGTATGCGGCGGCCAGTGGCGGCGGCGTCTGGAAGAGCATCGACGCGGGCAAGGACTGGCTCCCGTTAACCGACAATCAAGCCACGTTGGTGATGGGGTCGATCGCGGTCTCGAAGAGCAATCCGAACGTCATTTACGCGGGAACAGGTCAAAGCGACAACTCGGGCGATTCGTTCTATGGTCGGGGGGTCCTGAAGACGACCGACGCGGGTGCGACGTGGACGCTGTTGGGTGCCTCACAATTTGACCGGAAGGCGGTTGTAAAAGTCGCCATCAGCGGCACTGACGCCAACACCGTCTATGTCGCCGTGGCAACTCCGGTCGTCGGCGGGATCGGCGGGAACAATGGGATCTGGAAGACGACCGACGGCGGCGTCACCTGGAAAAACACCACGGCGTCCATCTCAGTGGACGAGGACTATACCGACGTGGTGGTGGACCCTCTGAATTCGCAGAGAGTTTTCGCGGCGATCGGTACGACTTTCGGTTCCACGAGCAATGGTGTGTACAGTTCGACCGATGGCGGCACCACGTGGGCGATTTCTGGGAACTACCCCGCTGGAGCCGGGAACGGTCGGATCAACCTGGCCATCTCGGCGTCAAATCCCAAAGAAGTACTGGCGTCGGTCGCCGACTCTTCCACCTTCACGCTGAAGTACTTGCAAAAAACAACCGACGGGGGCACGACCTGGAATAGCCTCACCGCCGTTCCAAACTATCTCACCGCCCAAGGTGACTATGACAACACGGTGGCAATCGACCCCACGAATGAGAACGTGATCTTCGCCTCCGGCATCGTAAATTATAAGACCGGCTCCGACCTCGTGGTAGAAACCCGAGACGGCGGCACGACGTGGTTCGACCTCACAACGGACTCCGCCGGCACCGAGCCCCATACCGACACGCATGCCTCTGGCTTTGACGCGGCCGGACACTATCTCCTGGGCGGCGATGGTGGTGTTTGGCGGCTCGATGTCGCCACCCAGGCGAACTTCTCATGGTCATCGATCAATTCCAACCTCCAAACGCTCCAGTTCGTCGGGAATTCGCTCGACCCCACGAATCCCGATGTGATCTACGGGGGCGCGCAGGACAATGGAACGAGCAAATTTACAGACTCCCTTAGGTGGAACCAATTCTTCGGCGGTGACGGCGGATACACCGCCGTGGATCCC
This sequence comes from Isosphaeraceae bacterium, assembly GCA_043784005.1. Taxonomy (GTDB): domain Bacteria; phylum Planctomycetota; class Planctomycetia; order Isosphaerales; family Isosphaeraceae; genus JAYUFP01. Next base: position 2,576 of record JAYVYS010000665.1, on the reverse strand, counting down.
AGCAACCCGCAGACGGTTTACCTGACATACATCTTCACGAATATTTACAGGTCTGACGATGGCGGCAAGACGGTGCAGCCGATTCAGACGGGAATCAACACAGCCGATCCCGTCAATTTCTACGCGCCCTACGTGCTCGACCCGCTCTCGCCCAGCCATCTGCTCTTCGGGACCGACCGACTCTACTCGACGACCAACAAAGGAAACTCTTGGACGGCGATCACAGCCCCCGGCACGAACGGCTGGACCGCCTCGGGCGTGATCGACAGAATCGCCATCGCACCCAGCGACTCGCAAACCATCTATGTCGATACCAGCGATGGCAAGTTTCTTGTCAGCACCGACGGTGGAACGAACTGGAACGATCGGAGCATCGCGGGTGTGGACGGCAGCTATCTCACCCAAATCAGTGTCTCTCCAAACGACCCACGCACCGCATACGTGGTGCTCGACGAATTCAACGCCAGCGGACACGTCTTCAAAACGAGTGACGGGGGCGCGAACTGGCTCAATATCAGTGGAAACCTGCCCAATATCCCAACAACGACGGTGGCCGTGGACATCCGTCCGTCCAGCTCCCGCATTTACGTTGGAACGGATACGGGTGTTTTCGCCTCGTCTGACGGAGGTGGCACCTGGGCGCCTTACAAGCTTGGGCTCCCCAACGTGCAGGTCACCACGCTGGAGTTGAACACCAATCTCAACATCCTGATGGCCGGAACGTACGGGCGTGGCGTTTTCGAGATCCGCGCCATCGACTCGATCAGTGTACTCCCGGTTCCACTCTCACCGACCGAAGGGGTGCCGCTTCTGGCGAGTACGCTCATCGCGCAATTCAACGATTCGACGGGAATTCTTCCGCCCAATCAGTACACGGCCACGATCAGTTGGGGCGATGGCTCGCCGGTTTCGACCGGCACGATCGTGAACCTCAATAACGGGTTTTATGGAGTGGAAGCCGGGCATACCTACACCCGCTTCGGGACGTACATTGCCACGATCACGGTCACCAGCACGACCGGAAGCTCAGGTCAGTCAAAGGTAAACGAGTTCGTGCAGGACGCTCCCCTGACGCCGTCTCCGATCACCATCGTCTCCGTGGAAGGGGCGAACTTCTCGGGAGTCGTGGGGACCATCACCGACGCCAACCCGTTCGGGCTCCTCAGCGACATGACGGCGACGATCGACTGGGGCAATGGCAACATCACCAACGCGAAGATCAAAGCGGTCGGGAACGGCGATTTCGCGATCTCCGGCGCAAACACCTACCCGTCGCCGGGGAGCTATCCCGTAGCGATCATAGTGAACGATCTCGGGGGCTCGACCACCACGATCCGCAGCACGGCCAACGTCGCGGACGCCCCGCTAGTAGTGACCCCCGTCACCCTCCACTCGATCGCGGGCGCGAAGATCTCGGCCACGGTCGCGAGCTTCGTGGATACTGGGCCGCCCGATTTGTTGACGTCTTACTACGCCAACATCAACTGGGGTGACAATTCCAATTCGAGTACGAGCGACCCGAACACGACGGTGTCCATCCTCAATCGCGGCATTCGCTATGACGTGGTCGCGACGCATACCTACGCGCAGTACGGCACTTATAATGTGGCCGTCACGGTCGGGTCGTTCGTAGGCGCAAGCGCCACGACGACGCCAGCCACGCAGGCCATCATCGCCGACGCGCCGTTGGCGGCCAGTTCCGCCAATTTTACCGTGATTCAAGGGGCGAATTACACCGGTCTCGTGGCAGGCTTCACGAGCCAGAACACATATGCCGTCCCGACCGACTTCTCGGGCTCCACGATTAACTGGGGCGATGGCAGCGCGCTGTCATCCGCCATCATCACAGCCAACGGCAACGGTGTGTTCGGCGTCTCTGGAAGTCATACGTACACCACGATCGGAAACTATCCGGTCACGGTCCAGGTCATCAGTGGCGGTGGAAGCTCGGCGACCGCGAAAGGCTTCGCGACCGTCATTTACGCCGCGTTGACATCGAGCGGCAATGTCGTGACCGGGATCGCCGGGCAAAGTATCACCGACACGATCGCGACTTTCGTCGACAAATATTCCGCGGCCAAGCTCGCCAACTTCACAGCCATTGTGGACTGGGGCGATGGCCAAGTTACTGACGGTCTCGTGACTCAGCCTGGTGGAATCGGAACCGGATTCGTGGTGACGGGGACTCATGCCTGGGCCAAGCCTCAGACGTACCCCATTACGGTGAGTATCCTCGAAAATGGCGACCTTCGCGATGTCGCGAACTCGACCGCGGTGCTGGCCGATGCGTCCCTCAGCGCCGCGGGCACGCCTCTCTCACCGATCTTCGAAGGAGGTTTGTTCGGGGGGACGGTCGGCACGTTCACGACGGGGAACCTGCTAGCGGGACCGTCCGACTTTGTTTCGACGATCGATTGGGGAGACGGTACAACCTCGCATGGCCTGGCGGCTCAGATTGGCAGCGGCGTGTTCTCCGTCTCACCCGCCTCTCCCCACACTTACGGTGCACAGGGTGTTTATGTGGTCGGGCTGAATGTGATTAGCCTCGGGGGAACTCGTGCCTCCGCGGTCAGTTC
>JAYVYS010000664.1:0-5706 GCA_043784005.1 Isosphaeraceae bacterium | reverse complement strand
ATGTATCGCCAAGCCTTCGCAAGAACACCGAGCGAATCCGAGATTAACGAAGCCCTTGCTTTCCTCGAATCGCAGGCCAAGCAGGAGGGAGCGACGGACGGTTGGCTGACAGATCGGCAAGTGTGGGCAGATCTCGCTCATGTTCTTTTCAATACCAAGGAATTTGTGTTTGTTGATTGATCGACGAATTGTGATACCATGAACCCAAATTTTCATTGCCACCGGATCGCTCGACCGCTCTCGCGACGGCAGATGCTTTCGAGATGCGCCTCGGGTTTTGGTGCTGTCGCCCTCGCCGCACTCTCGGCGGATGCGGAAGCTTATAGTCGGCATGATCCGCTCGCGCCTCGGCCACCGCATTTCCCCGCCAAGGCTCGGAGTGTGATCTTCCTCTACATGGACGGCGGCCCCTCGCAGATCGACACCTTTGACCCTAAGCCTCGGCTGAATGCCGAGCACGGCCGACCGTTCGGAATGAAGATGGAACCGACCCAGTTTAACAACAACGGCAGCACGCTTGGCTGCCCCTGGAAGTTTCAACAATACGGGTCGAGCGGACTGCCGATCAGCACCCTGTTTCCTCATGTCGCCCGGCATGCCGATGAGATTGCCGTGATTCGGTCGATGGTCTCGAATTTCTCTGAGCACACCAGCGCGAATTACTTTTTGCACACTGGCTCGGGACTCCAAGGACGGCCGAGCATGGGGGCCTGGTTCGGCTACGGACTCGGATCGGAATGTAACGATTTGCCGGGGTTTGTCGTCTTGAACGGTGGGCTCATACCGCCCGGCGGGCTCGATAATTTCAACAGCGGGTTCCTTCCCGCGAGCTTCCAAGGATCAGTTTTCAACCCTGGCAAGGAACCGCTTGCCAACACACGCCCCACTGAGCCGACCGCCGCGCTTCAAGCCAACAAGCTCCGATTCTTGAAGCGACTTGATACCGCCGCCCTCGACCGCATGGGCCATGTCGACCCGCTTGAATCGGCGATCGCGAATTACGAACTCGCTTATCGCATGCAAACCGCGGTACCGAATCTGACCGAGCTTGCGGGCGAATCTTTGGCCACAAAACAGCTCTACGGGCTCGACGCCCCCTACCCTCAAACCGCCATATTCGCGCGCCAATGTTTACTGGCCCGCCGTTTGGTGGAGCGTGGAGTTCGTTTTATCGAATTGACATGTCCTAGCACGGGCCACGATCGCTGGGACCAGCACTCCGGCCTCAAGAAAGGTCACGAGGACAACGCTCTCGCCGTCGATCAACCTATCGGTGCGCTTTTAACAGACCTGCAGCAGAGAGGACTTCTCGATAGCACTCTTGTCGTCTGGGCGGGAGAGTTTGGCCGGACCCCCTTCGCTCAGGGGAGTGACGGTCGCGACCACAACCCGTACGGCTTTTCCATTTGGCTCGCGGGTGGAGGAGTCAAAGGGGGAACCATCTACGGTCGCACCGATGATTATGGATACAAAGTTGTCGAAAATAAGGTGGAGATTCACGACCTCCATGCGACGATGCTGCACTTACTGGGTGTCGATCACAAGCGTCAGACGTTTCGGTTCGGCGGACGCGATATGCGATTGACAGATGTATTCGGCGAGGTTGTGAAGGACGTTCTGGCCTGATTGGGTTCCCAACGAATCATGATCCCCCATCCTTCGACGCTCATCTTTTAAAAAGACTTCTACGCATGAATAAGTTATTTGTTCTTATTGTCTTCCTCCTGATCGCCCAAGGCCCGTCAGGGGCGAGAGGACAGGACGCTCTTAGGAAGATGATCGACTTTTCGAAGGCGGTCGTTTTCGAGCTTCCCTCGGAAGGGCCATCGACCTCGGATGTTCTGTCGGAATACTGTCGGTCTCTAAGTTCGGTCATGGAGCCCGACTGGTCCCGAACCGGGGATCTCGCCGTGATCGCCGTCGGAACAAGAAAAAAGGGGCTCGCGTGGACGGGACCGTTTCAGAAAAAACTTTCTGACGGAAAGGGAGTCGAGGGGGACGAAGGCTATCGTATCGAGGTCGACCCAAGTATCCCCGCCGTCATCGTCGTCGGCAACGATGAGCGAGGCGCTCTCTACGGTGTCGGACGGCTTTTGCGTGAGTTTCGATTCCAAGAGAACAAGGTCTTACTCCCTTCGAATTTCCATGAAGCCTCGTCCCCAAAAACGAAGCTACGTGGCCATCAACTGGGCTATCGTCCTAAAACGAACTCGTACGACGCCTGGGACCGTGACCAGTGGAAGCGTTACATCCGCGAGCTCGCCCTCTTCGGCACCAATGCCATCGAACTGCTCCCTCCACGAACTGATGATGACGCCGATAGCCCGCATTTCCCGCTGCCGCCTCTGGAAATGATGATAGAAATGTCCGAGATTTGCGATCAGTTCGACCTCGACGTCTGGGTCTGGTTCCCCGCGATGGATGCGAATTACAACGACCCGGAAACTGTCGAAAAAGCGCTTAGGGAATGGCGAAACGTCTTCGAAGAGTTGCCCCGCCTCGACGTCGTGTTCGTCCCCGGTGGCGATCCCGGACACACCGAGCCCAAAGTCTTGCTGGGCTTCCTCGAAAAGGTCAACGCGGTTTTGATTGAGGAGCATCCAGACGCCCAATTATGGGTCTCGCCGCAAGGCTTCACCGGGCCTTGGATGGACCAGTTTTTAACGCTTCTGAAAGACGAGCCCACGTGGCTGACGGGGGTCGTGCATGGGCCTCAGGTGCGGATGCCGCTGGACGAATTTCGCAAGGCCGTCCCCGCGCGGTACCCGATCCGGACCTATCCCGATATCACTCATAATCGCCAGTGCCAACATCCAGTGCCCGATTGGGATCTGGCGTACGCTGTCACCGAGGGTCGCGAAGCAATCAACCCGCGGCCGTTTGCGCAGGCAGCACTTGCCAGAGCCTATGCGAAAGACTCGGTCGGCTTCATCACCTATTCCGAAGGGTGCAATGACGACGTCAATAAGTTCGTCTGGAACGCGATCGGCTGGGACCCCGCGGTCGATGTACTTGATGTCTTGCGGCAATATTCAAGGCTGTTCATAGGTCCTTTATACGAGGACCGGTTCGCCCAAGGCTTGCTCGCTCTGGAACGCAACTGGAGCGGACCTCTTCTCACCAACGCGGGTGTGGAAACCACGTTAAAGCAGTTTCAAGAGATGGAACGCGACGCTGCCCCCACTGTGAAGCACAACTGGCGGTTCCAGCAAGCCCTCTATCGCGCGTATTACGACGCCTACATTCGCGACCGACTGTTTCAAGAAGGGGCTCTCGAATCCCAGTCGCGGGACATTTTGCGGCAGGCCTCTCGGATAGGTTCGGAAATCGCGATGAAGAAGGCCTCCGCGATTCTCGAACGGAGCGTGACCGAGCCGGTATCGTTCGACCGCCGGGCCCGGGTGTTTGAGCTGGGCGAGGCACTCTTCCAATCCATCAAAATGCAATTGAGCAAACCAAAATACCAGGCCATCGACCCGGAACGGGGCGCGAACCTCGACACCATCGACACGCCTCTCAATAACCGCACCTGGCTCGAAGGTCAGTTTGACACAATTCGAGTCTTGTCCACCGAGCCAGAAAGACTGAAGGCCATCGCCGCGCTTTTGAATCGCGAAAATCCCGGCCCCGGGGGATTTTACGATGACCTGGGAGACCCTGCGAACTCTCCGCACGTCGTCCATCAACCTAACACCAATGAGGATCCACTCTTCTCCAAGGCGAGTTTTCACGGCTTCTCGTTACGGACGGATTGGCCCATCGCCTGGCGACGATACGAACAGGCGTACTTTGATGCCCCCGTGCTGATGAAATACGATGGCCTCGATCCTTCCGCCACCTATAAGATCACCGTGACTTATGCCGGCGATAGCCCCAAAGCCCGGATGCGACTGGAGGCGGATGGCACTGTCATTCACGACCTCTTCGAGAAGCCGAACCCGATACGCCCTGTCTCGTTCCCGATTCCGAAAGCCCTGACGACCGATGGCCGATTGAATTTGAAGTGGAACCAAGAACCGGCTCGCGGCGGAAATGGTCGTGGATGCCAGGTCGCCGAGGTCTGGCTCAGCCGGGTTGATGAGGTTCCTTGAGTTAGCCGATTGTTTGAGGTAAAGTTAAACCCTGTTGAGCAGCCCCGCCTTCGTCCGCATGCCGGACCGGAGTTTCGTGATGACGATCGCCCACCGCCACGAGATTGGCATGGTCCGCCGCGAGTTCCTCCAAGTCGGGTTTTCGGGATTTCTCGGGATGGGTTTGTCGGCGGTGTCGGCGGGAAAGGTACGCGCCGCGATCGCGCCGCGGGCCAAGTCGGTCATCATGATCTTTTGCACCGGCGGGCCGAGCCACATCGATACCTTTGATATGAAGCCGGACGCGCCGGATGGGATTCGCGGCGAGTTTCAGCCGCTCGCGACCAACGTTCCGGGGCTCACGTTCTGCGAACATCTTCCCTTGATTTCAAAGATGGCCGATCGACTCGCCATCGTCCGGTCGATGTCGCATACCAACTTGAACCACCTCAACTCGACCCACTGGGTCTTGACCGGTCAACCTCAGCCCGGTGCCTTCTTCGACAAGATTGCGTCTCGGGGCGACTACCCTTGCTATGCGTCGGGCCTGGATTTCGTCAAACCTCGAAACGATGGCATCCCGACAGGTGTGAACTTGCCGACCTATCTCATGGAAGGGCCGCTCACCTGGCCCGGACAGCACGCGGGGTTCCTTGGCCCCAAACACGACCCCTGGCAGATCAAGCAAGACCCGAACCGTCCGGGATTTCATGTCGAAGACCTGGCGCTCCCGGACGGGTTCACTGTCGAGCGACTTGAAAAGCGACTCGATTTGCTAGGGACGCTCGACGCAAGCCGTGATGCCGTCGATGCCCATCCCGGAACCGATCCCGTCTCCCAGCAACGAAAACTCGCCCTCTCACTGTTGTTGTCGGGCAAAGTGGCCCGCGCGTTCAACCTGGATAAGGAAGACCCGCGAGTCCGCGACCGGTACGGCCGGCACTTATTCGGACAGTCGATCCTCCTGGCCAAACGGCTCGTCGAGGCGGGCGTCCCCATCGTGCAGGCCAACATGGGCCGCGTTCAAAATTGGGACTCTCACCAATCCGTCTGCAAACGACTCAAAAACGATCTCCTGCCGCCGTTGGATCGTGGGCTCTCGGCATTGCTCGACGATTTGGCGGCCTCGGGAAGACTCGATGAGACGCTGGTGGTGATTACCGGGGAATTTGGCCGTTCGCCTCGGATCGGTCAGGAAAAGGGGAACGGAAACTTCAAGGATGGGCGCAACCACTGGTCGACGGTGTTCTCGACGGTCTTCGCAGGCGCTGGGGTTCAGGGAGGTCAAACGATCGGGTCGTCCGATAAGCTCGGAGCCTATCCCGCAAGCCGCCCCTTTACCCCGGCCGACCTCGCGGCGACAGTCTACCGCTCCCTTGGTGTCGATCCCGCCACAGAAGTCACCGACCGCCTCGGTCGTCCGATCCGACTCTGCGCCGGAGAAGAAATCGCCGCCCTGTATTCGGGAGCGACCGCCTGATCGTCAGAGGTGACAGCTCGACTCCCCGCGCTTGGCCAGATACTGTTGGTGGTAATCTTCCGCCTTCCAGAAAGTCGACGCGGGGCGGATCTCGGTCACAATCGGGCGGCGAAACCGACCGCTATCCTGATATCGCTTTCTAGACGCTTCGGCGAT
>JAYVYS010000663.1:0-4423 GCA_043784005.1 Isosphaeraceae bacterium | reverse complement strand
TCATCGTCTAAATCGCAAGCCTTCAACTCGCCCGCGACGAACAATGATCATTTGCCGCGATCCCACGCCCAGGATCATCCTCGATCTCGAAAGCTCCGCCGCCGGGAATCGCCCCGAACCACCGTCGCGGCCTCAAACCGGGGTCGGAGTCCGAGAGAAACTCGGCCAATTCCGCGAGACTCGGGTGTTCATACATCGCTTGAGATTGCAGGTCGACAACAGCGGTCGGCACGATTCGAAGATTGAGACGGGTCTTGCCGGTGGATTTGGCAACGAGGGCGAGCGCCACGGCATACCCGAAGCTCGGAACCAGGCTATTCCCCGCGACGTCCGGGATTGGCTCTGGATCGAACCCGGTGGCGACCACCCAAACACCGGGGACATCGCCGTCATCTTGGGCGGCCAGGCCGGCCAACAAGGCCTCGGTGAGATGACCGGGACCACCCCCGACACCGTAGTTGAATCCGTGCGACTTGATCGCGAGGCTCAACGAGCCGGCGGGCGCGTGCAGCGACAGGGTGGGAATGATGATGGGAGACATCCCGGACACGCCCATTGTCTGAAACCGATCGATCGCCGCGGCTGCGGGAGTTCGGCCCAGGAACCGGGGCGCCGCGATCACCCCCCAGTCCGCGAACGTATGCTCTTGCCACCCGCAATCTTGAGCCGCCTTGAGAATCGCCGCCAGACCGAGCAAGGTCTGGTGGTCGGCATGCTTCAACATGGAAACCGGGATTTTCGATCCGAGCGAAGGACCGGGATTCTTCCGCAGTCGGGCAATCTCGTCGAAAGGGAGACGCATCACGCCAAACGCCTCCACGCCGCATCCCGGCGGCTCGCTGGGAAGGGCGTTGTTCAAAACGTGGGCGTTCGCGTTCAAGGGAATCCCTTTCACCTTGAATGACGAGAATATAAATAAAATTCACTTGTTCTAGTAACGTCTCACGCGGCGATGAAGACGTGGTCGTCAGTCAAGCCGCGTTCGCCGCCGGGAGCGCCGCGAGTTTATTCTGGAGCAGGTCGAGCAGGTCGCCCACGGTCACAATCGAGGTGACATCCTCGCTGGCGATCTTGACCTTGAGCTTGGTCTGAATCTCGACGATCAGGCTGAACATGTCAACCGAGTCGAGCCCCAGACCTTCCTGAAGGTCTTGGTCTTCCATGACCTCGGGATAGGTTTCGCCGGTGGTATCTTCGAGCAACTCGGTCAAGACCTGTCGCAAATCCTGTCGGTCCATGGATGACTCCTTCTCCTGGATTGGGTAAAAAACTGCTGGTGGTGCTTAATTCTTATGTGGATGTTTTCACTTCACTCGCCGAAATGGCGACTTGATGTCGGTCGGTGTGTGGTGCAAACCTCATGCCGGGATTCGCTTGGCGTTCCGCAGCGTCCGTGGCCTCGTGCATTCGTGCTTCGACCAGTGTACGGTAATGCTCGATCCCCGCGCGATCGAGGTCGTCGGGCAACCGAATCGCTTCACCCGCGACAAAAAAACAGCGGCAGAACGGCTTGGGAATCGCGAAGCGATCCCAACTTTTGACACGCCAGGCATGGGTGTAAGCGACTCCGACCGGTACGATCGGCAGTCCCGACCGCGACGCCAGGATGATCATTCCAGGCTGAATGCGTCGTCGAGGACCGCGCGGGCCGTCCGGTGTGAAAATCAAGTGGGACCGCGCGCTGCAATCCAACAACTCAACCAGCGCCTCGCCCCCGCCCCGGGTGGTCGATCCACGAACAACTCCCACCCCTAGCCATTGCGCGGCCTGCGCGATCAACTCGCCATCGGCGTGCTTGCTGATCAGCACGCGCGCCCTCGCCTTGAATCGAACGGGGGCAAGGAGCGACTCATGCCAGAATGCGTAGATAAAGCGCACATGGTCGGCATCTGCCGGGTGGATGTCGGCGACACGGTTGATCAGACGGTAGCGAACGGTCGCCATCCACGTCCAGATCAAAACCGCACCCAGGAACGCCGCGACGCGGATGAGCCGCGGGTTGCGAATTTTCATGAGCCTTGGCATCCTTGCCGATCCGAGGTGACGGATGGAGCGAGTCGTCCCCTCAGAAGTGTGATCGTCATCGCGATTATCGGGCTTGAGTCATTCGTGACGCCAATGCCGATTAACCGAGCTTCGTCTCGCGTTAACCTACCGCAAACCCGTTTGCTTGCGAAGACGAATTACGCGATCCACAACGCGAAAAGAAGCGATCCCAAAGGCAAGACAACCGAGGCTCGGGGATCAGGGACGGTACACGTCCTTGCGGTCGGCGACACGAACAACAGAGACGATCAGGCGTTCATCAATAACGGAGTAGACGACCCGATAATTCCCCACTCGGATGCGATACTGGTCGTCGTTGTCCTTCAGTTTGATAGCCCCAAACGGGCGAGGATCGTCGCCCAGCAAAGTGACACGAAGAATGATCCGTTATTTCGTGGTACGAGGCAGCGCATCGAGTTGTTTAACTGCCGCATCGGTTAAGTCAACGTGGTATCGCTTTTCCGGCCCGCTTACCATTGGTCGAAAGCCCCATCTCGGCCAGAATCTGCTCCAGCGGAATCGTGCCGTTGATCTTGGCGTCCTCAAGCGAGGCCTCAGCGGCGCGGATATCCTCATAATTCTCGTACGACCGAAGAAATCTCAGATCCTCTACCGAGACGATTGCCGCCACTTTCTTACCATGGCGAGTGATGAAGAACCGCTCTCCATCTCGGACGCGCGAAATGGCCTTGGCCAGGTCTTTACGGGCCTTACCGCCGCGAAGCTTAAACATCCTCGCCGCCTCCCTTTTGAACAAACCGCTGTGATTCAGAGACTTCCATCGTCTAGAATCCGAGCGTTCAGGTCAATCCTTGTTCTCAACGCCCGAAATACGCCGAGGGGGGATAGGGAGGCGTCGGTCCGTACGCCGGCGCGTAAACCCCGAATGCGGGTCTAAACGCCGTTCCGCCGGGCGTGTAGGGAACTGCGAACGTGCGATAGGAATGCGCGGAGGCGCCGTACGCCTCGTCAGGGTGAAGGGTTCCCTTTCTCCAGATTCCCGTTCCATAAGAACCTGGCAGAACTCGGTTTGGAGCATAACCGTACCCATAACCGACGCCAAACGGTGACGAGAATTCCGAGTACCCCCGAACCGACCCGAAGCTCGGTGTGCCAAAACTCGTCCCGTAATAGCCCGGCGCTTCATAGAAGCCCGGAATTCTTCCTGAAATTGTGGGGAAAGGGGCCGCATCCGCAGCACTCTGGGCCATCGCGGGCAACGGTCCCGTCGCCAACGCCAAGGCCATCAGGCCTCCCGCCAGTACCGCACCACGCCCTCGCGCCGTCATCGGTCGACCTCCACGTCAGTTGCAGCTCTGGTTCGTCACTCAACACCGCGTTCTTTTCCTATTCTGCGCTACGACGGACCGCCGTGAGGTCCGTTGCTGGCTTATCCCGATTTTGGTCATCCAAAAAAATCTGTTGAGTCACACAGAATTCCTATTGCCGTTGGACGAAATGATCGGATATTATTGAGGCAGGTGAACTCGGGATAACGGCCTTGGTCAACCATCCGCGTTCGTCCTGAGTTCGGGGAGAGATCGATGGCGTTTGTTGAGGAGACGGCAGGGGATCGGCGGTCGCTGGAAGAAGTGCATGGCACGGTGGCCGTTCCATCGGCTTCGCGAAACCCCCTCAAGCGGCTATTCGCGTTCATGGGACCGGCCTATTTGGTCAGCGTCGGTTACATGGACCCCGGCAACTGGGCCACCGATCTCGAGGGAGGGGCGCGATTTGGCTATGCTCTGATCTGGGTCCTGGTCATGTCGAACCTCATGGCCGTGTTGCTTCAGACACTCTCGGCGCGGCTGGGGGTCGTCACCGGCCACGACCTCGCCCAGGCCTGTCGCGCCGAGTATTCGCGACGAGTTAACGCAATCCTTTGGGTTCTGGCCGAGATCGCCATCGCCGCGACCGACCTGGCCGAAGTGCTGGGAACGATCATCGCCTTGAAGTTGCTTTTCGGACTTCCTCTGCTCTGGGGTTGCCTCGTCACGGCGTTCGACACGTTCCTCTTGCTCTGGCTCCAGCGCTGGGGGATGCGGACGATGGAGGCGATGATCGTCGCGCTCGTGGCGACGATCGGGGGATGTTTCCTGATCCAGATCGTGATGGCCCAGCCCGATGCGGCGGGCATCATCGCGGGATTCCGGCCGAGCTTGCCTCCCGGTGCGCTCTTCGTGGCGATCGGCATTCTCGGGGCCACGGTCATGCCCCACAACCTCTATCTTCACTCCGCTCTGGTTCAGTCACGGCGGATCGGCGTGGATGCCGGCAGTAAACGAACCGCCTGCCGTTACAACCTGATCGACTCGGCCATCGCGCTCAACGCCGCGTTCTTTGTCAACGCCGCGATCTTGATCCTGAGCGCGGCGGT
>JAYVYS010000662.1:0-21279 GCA_043784005.1 Isosphaeraceae bacterium | reverse complement strand
CCACGCATCGAACCACGAACGGGAAGGATCACCGATGCGTCGCCCGGGCCATCGTCTCGCACACCCACAAGCGGCTTCAAGACCGTCCGGGCCTGCACTTCGTGGTCGTATTGGCGAACAATCCACTCCTTGCTGCTTACATTCCAAGATCCCAAAATCGCAAGCAGATCGGCCGTGAAGTCGCTTCGATCCGGAAGTTTCGCGGGAATTTCAAGAGGCGTTGTGAACGTCGCGGAGCGGACCACGTCGGGACGGCCTTCGTGGAGAAACTCCATGGAAAGATCGCCCACAATTTCACCATGATACCGAAGCGTCAGTCGGCCCGTCGGCACGAAACGGCCCAGGGCCGTCGCCTCGACCTGCTCGCTCTCGCAAAGCGCCTGCAACTCGAGCCATTTCTCGGGCGGAACGGCCAGGACCATCCGCTCTTGTGCTTCCGAGATCCAGATCTCGGTATAAGAAAGGCCCTCATATTTAAGGGGGGCGAGATCGAGGTCCACCTCGGCCCCCATGGCCTCGCCCATCTCTCCCACGGCCGAACTGAAGCCACCGGCACCGCAGTCGGTGATCGAGTGAAAGAGTCCCCGGTCTCGGGCCTGGATAATAACGTCGAGAACCATCTTCTCGGTGATCGCGTTGCCGATCTGAACGGAACCGCCGGAGAGACTCTCGCTCTCGCCGGTCAACTCGACCGAACTGAACGTGGCGCCGTGGATGCCGTCACGGCCGGTCTTGCCTCCGATCGCCACGATCAAGTCGCCGGGATGAACTTTCTTCGAAGACAACCCTTTCGGAATGACGCCGACGGTCCCGCAAAACACGAGCGGATTGCTGAGATAGGCGTCGTCAACCACGAGCGCACCGTTGACGGTGGGAATCCCCATCCGATTGCCGTAATCACGCACCCCCGCGACAACGCCTTTCAAGACGCGCTTGGGGTGAAGTACGCCGATTGGCAAGGCGTCGACGGAGAAATCGGGGGACGCGACGCAGAAGACGTCGGTATTGCAAATCGGCTTGGCACCCAGCCCTGTTCCCATCGGGTCCCGGATCACGCCGCCAAGGCCGGTGTTCGCTCCCCCGTAGGGATCGATCGCGGACGGGTGATTGTGCGTCTCGACCTTGAAACAGACGTCGGTCTCTTCGTCGAACCGAACGACTCCCGCGTTGTCCGCGAAGACACTCACAAGCCAGTCGAGGTTGAGGTCGCGCGTGGCCTTGAAGATCGTTTGCTTCAGAAGGTTGTCGATCACTTCACCTTCGAATTCGATCTTGCCCCGAAGCGTTTTGTGCGAACAGTGTTCGCTCCAGGTTTGCGCGAGTGTTTCGAGTTCGCAATCGGTCGGGTCGCGGCCAATCGCTCGAAAGTGGGCCTGAATCGCCCTCATTTCGGGTTTGCTGAAATAAAGCTGACCGCTCTTACTCAAGTTCGAAAGCGCGGCGTCATCCATTTCCGCGATCGAAACGGAGATTCTGCGAAAAGCGTACGTTTGCCCCTGGCCAAGCCTGTCAAAAGGAAGGACGCCGACCACGGCCTGTTCGACGGCGTCGTTCGCAAGGACGCGCTGGATCAATCGCGACAGGCTCTCCGCGGGTCCGTCAATCCGATACGTGCGGATTGTCCGAACATTTTCGGCGGCGAATCCAAGGTCTCGCAGGACCGACTGAGCGCTCAAGCCTTCGGGATCGGTCACTCCCGGCTTGGGAAGGACGTGAACGACCGTGCCGGAACCGTCGGGGGCTTCGGAGGCTAGGCGAACGCGATACGTCTCGACCACGGTATCAACCAGAACAGATTCCGCCGCGCGGCGGATCGCATCGGGGCCGAGATCCCCCTCGATCAGAAAGCCTCGGCTGGCGGCGACACGCCAGGGACCGGGGAGCCCGAGTTCGGCGGCGTCGGTGGCGACTCGCCTACCTTCCACATCAGTACGTCCCAAAATGGGGTCAATCTGAAGGTGCCAGAGCATGTTCTGCGATCGCTCGTTATTTTAAACGTCAGTTTGATGCGGCGAGTTAAAAACGACCGGAGAGGCTTTAAAAGAGTTCGGCCTCATCTTCGTCGCGTCAATGAATCAAACACAATCACTCAGACAGTTCGAGACGACCTCAAGGGAAAGCGCGGGATCTGGAGTTCCGACGGAGATCATCGCACAAACTGAGCCTGTCTCTCAATCCTTGACCGCCGGTTTTCGTCCCTGCTCAAACTGAAGCCTCTGAGAACGCGCCCGGGACCACCATGTGACGATCGCATCTCGATCGCCCGATTCAAGGTGCTGGCGGAAGGCTTGGACCTGTCTCTCGAACTGATTCAAGGCTTCAAGCAACGGCCCTCGGTTTTCAAGAAAGATCTCCGCCCAGAGCGACCCATCGGCCCCTGCGACCCGGGTTCCATCGCGATAAGCCCCCGCGGCTAGCAAAAGGTCATCGGCAGGCACAGTGGCCGCGAGCGCCGCGGCCACAGCGTGCGGGAGGTGACTTGTGAGCGCGAGGATCGCGTCATGAGCGATGGGGTCGATTTCCAGGACGGCACACCCCAACGCCTCCCAGAAGACCCGCGCTCGCTCTTTTCGATCCGTCGGAGTGCGAGTCGTTGGCGTGATGGCACAGACCCGGCCTTCAAAGAGCGCGGCGTCCGCGAATTCGACCCCTTGACGCTCGGACCCGGCGATCGGATGGCCCCCGACAAAAACAGCGCGGGCGAGATTATCGCGCTCAACCACATCGACAATCGCGCGTTTTGTACTTCCCGCGTCAGTAATCAGCAGACTCGTCCGCCCTGCCCGCGCCAACTGCCTGACGGTTTCCGCGATCCCCGTGACCGGCGTGCAAACAACGGCGACATCCGCCTCGGCGGCTCCTTGAGCCAGATCGGTTGTCGTGGAGTCAACAGCTCCGTATCGAATCGCCTCGGCCAGCCGGGTCTCATTTCTTCCGATCCCGACGACCCGCGTCGCCAATCCTCGGGCGCGAATCGCCTGTCCGATCGAGCCACCGATCAGGCCGACACCGACAATTGCGACGGTCCCATATTGAGCCAATGACCCCACCTCACCACGACCCGAAGAAAGCTAAAACGGAGCTGGGATGGTTGAAACACGACTTGCCCACGTTCAGTGCAAGAATGTAGCAAACTCGGCGCGGCAAGACGAGTCCGGAAGGACCGTGGCCGTGCGTGCATGATCGGACTGGAATGTGTACCGATTCGCATGAATCGACGATTTGGCGATTTCGGCGTCGAGGAAAACGGACGATTTGTCGGAAAAAACATTGAGTTTCCCCGTTGTCCTTGGGAATAATCCAGTGCGCCGATCAAAAATGGATTCCCGATGTGAACGCCGGCTCGCGGCGATTCAACCTCTCCTCAACCTCTGCGAGGCTATCCTCAAATGAAGCGGTTCCTTGTTGCGGCGATCGTCACGACCTTTGTCACAGGTCTGGGTCAGATGGCCCGGGCGGATGAGAAGGAGGCCAAGGCAACCATCGACAAGGCCATCCAAGCCATCGGTGGTGAAGAGGCACTCAACAAGGCCAAGGTTCTGTCTTGGAAAACCAAAGGGACGATTACGTTCAACGGAAATGACGGCCTGATCAGCACCCTAACGACGTCTCAGGGCATTGACCACTACCGGTCAGAGATCGAGGGTGATTTCAATGGCAACACCTTCTCCGGCGTGGTCGTCCTGAATGGAGACAAAGGCTGGAGGAAATTTGGTGACAACACCGTCGACCTGGACGGCGATGCCGTTGCCAATGAGAAGCGATCCGTCTACCTCCAAGTCGTGCCGGCGCTGTTGGTTCCCTTGAAAGGAAAAGACTTCAAGGTCGATTCGGCGGCCGAAGAGAAAGTGGGCGATAAGCCGGCGGCCGTTGTCAAGGCGACGGGACCCGACGGCAAAGACTTCACCCTCTTTTTCGACAAAGAGAGCGGCTTACTCGTCAAGATGGTGGCCAAGGTCTTCGGCATGCAAGGCGACGAGTTCACTCAGGAGACGACGTTCGCCAACTACAGGGATTTTGGTGGAACCAAGCAAGCGACCAAGAGGTCGAGCAAACGCGACGGCGAAAAATTTCTGGACGCCGAAGTCAGCGACTTCAAGATTCTGGATAAGGTCGACGCGAAAGCGTTCTCTCAGCCGGACTGACCTGGGATTTCCGATTTCACACGTCCAATTAACGACGCCCACCGTCAATGGCTTTTGCCATTGACGGTGGGCGTTTCGAGCTTTCGAGTG
Organism: Isosphaeraceae bacterium; assembly: GCA_043784005.1. Lineage (GTDB taxonomy): Bacteria > Planctomycetota > Planctomycetia > Isosphaerales > Isosphaeraceae > JAYUFP01. The sequence continues at coordinate 17,044 of JAYVYS010000662.1, read as the reverse complement.
TGCGAAATCGCATGCTGGTCGAGGCTTCGGGATTTGGCCGGATCAATGGCTCCAGACGTAATTCGTACCCGAGCCGGTGGTGACGGTGTTGTTGCCCACAAAGAAGTAGTTCACACCGGTGCCACCCTTCAGCGTCGAGGCTCCGTTGCCGACCCAGAAGATGTTGGCCCCGTTGCCACCCGTGAAGTCGTTCTTGCCGTCGCCGTAGTCAAGGAAGACGTTCGTACCGTCGCCACCCTTGAACGTGTTGTCGCCCTTGCCGAGATCGAGGAAGAAGTTGTACCCGTCACCGCCGCTGGCCGAGTCATTCACATCGGTGACGTTCACAAACGAATTGTATTTGTTATTTCCCGAGAATGCCACCTTGCTGACGTCGGTGGCCGCGAAGGTCATCTTGGTCTCGATACCATTTTCGCGAAGATCAACCTGGATATTGCTCTTCGCGACGTCACCATAGACAACGACGAGACTGGTGTTTGCCGATGCGGCGTCGCCGACGACACTGACAATGCCTGCGCTAAGGCTGATGTTGCCGGTCATGAGGTTGCGGATCTCAAGACCGTCGAGAACTGGGGTCATCGTTCGCTTCGTTCGCAGAATGGACATGATGTGAATCTCTTGATGGGAGAGTTGCCCGAGTGTTTTCGGGCGATGTGAGAAGTGATGACTCGCCACGATGGCGGAGCCAAACCCTGTCGGGTCACCGATGGACCCTATCTTGTCACCGCTCGACCTGTCTGAAGCGATCGCTCCAGCCGTAGTGAGCGCTCGTGAGGGCTCAGCGACGACAGGTCCGAAGAATACAAGTGTTTCCGTGCGACCCAGACATTGAAGACGAACAAGCCGAACGGCTAGGCGTTCGGCGAGTGGCTGGCCGGCAGCGTCCGATCACATTGGAACCATAGATCACACACAGCCGTTTGTATCGAATTAAGCGGAGTTATTGATTCTACGCATCGCGGCGGACCGTTTTGAAATTCCGAGCCATAATGCGACACAACAGCGATTTCAGGCCCAGATCCACTTCCGACCCGGATCAGAGTTCGATGCCCGCGAACGGACGGAGCGCGGCCGACATCGCCGCGGCGGACTTCCAGCGGTCGCGTGGGTCTTTCTCCATGGCCTTCGCGAGAACTCGCGAGAGACCTTCAGGAGCGTCGTTACGTAATGCCCGAAGAGGAATGGCGGGATTTTCAAGGATGATGCTGTAGGCGTCGGCCTTGTAGGGGTCAAAGTCGAGGAACGGGTATCGCAAGGTCATCAGGTAATAAAGTGTGGCCGCCGCGCTGTAAATGTCGGCCGGCTCTTTGAGGTCCCGAAAGTCGCGAATATGGTCCGGGGAGATGAATCCGATCGAGCCACCAACGTCCCCTTGGCGTGTCAAGCCGACAAAACCGGCGTTCTCGCGAAAGCTTTTCGCGAGTCCGAAATCGGAAAGCTTCATCTTCGGCCGTGCGACGGGACCCCAGATGAGGAGGTTCGAGGGCTTGACGTCGCGGTGGACATATCCTTTTCCGTGCGCGTAATCAAGCGCCGAGAGGAGCAGGCGTCCAATCCGGGCGGCGGAAGCGGTGGGAAGTGGTTCCTTCAACTCGGAAACCCACTCCAGAGCGTTCTTGCCGGGAACATATTCCATGACGAGCTGAAATTGCTCCTCGACCTCAAAAATATCGTAGAAAGCGACGATCGCTGGATGACACTCACCGCTCGGCATGAGCAAGGCTTTGAGCACCAACATTTCACGTCGGAAATACTCTTTCGCTTTCTCGGGGGCCCCGCCTGTGGGGATCATCATCTTGATGGCGACCGGACGGTTGTTTGAGAGTTGTCGGGCGAGGTAGACATTTCCCATGCCGCCGGAGCCGATCTCTTTCTCGATCAGGTAGTCCGGGTGGGTCTTGGGAAACCGCACCCGCTGGGCCTCGCATTCCGGGCAGAGCCATTGGTAGCGATATTCGGCGGCGGGAGTCTCTGGAGGTGCATCCGCGCGACAGCCCGCACAGCGCAGTAGCGACAAATCGCCATGCAGGGTCTCGGTGACCTCGACCGCGATGACGGAATCTCCTGCGGCGATCATGTCCCCGTCACGAAGACGGGTACGGTCGATCCGGAGCCCGTTGACCTTCGTTCCGTTCGTGCTTCCCAGGTCGATCAGGTCGCAGAGCGGAGGGTGAAGCTCGATGCGAAAGTGCTCGCGAGAGAGGAGCCGGTCCTCAGGCAGTGAGAACGGGAGATCCAGCGAACGACCAACGAGGTAAGACCCCGGTGTATCGAAAAGTTGATCCCGACCCTCATGCGGGCCTGAAGTGACCCGCAGGACGACCTCCATGGCATGCTCCGAAACAAAACTCCGCGTGTTCAGAGCAATTGTAACGAACTCAGGATCGTCCCGAAATGGGACCGTCATGGGTATCGCGGAAGCGTTCGCTCATCGTTTGGGACGATCCGACGCGATTTGCTTGAGTCGTCGCAGGTCGACCTTGCCCGTGCCAAGAATCGGAATCTGCTCGACCGCGATGAAATCCTCAAGCGACGGAATCCAGAGTTTGGGCAAATCGCCGGCCGTCAACTTTCGATGGACTTCTTCGGGTGAGAGCGTCATCTCGGGGGAATACAGGACAAAGAGCCGTTCCCCACGCTTCGGGTCCGGCAGCGCCGTTACGGCCACACAAGGTTCAGTCGTCTCGGCCGCTTCCAGAATCGCCGACTCGACGCCCATGTGCGGCACCATCTCGCCGGCAATCTTCGAAAATCGACTCAACCGGTCGGTAATCCGCAAAAATCCATCCTCATCGACATATCCAAGGTCGCCCGTGTCGTACCAGCCATCCCTGATCACTTTGGCGGTCGCCTCGGGCCGATTCAGATAACCAACCATCACTTGCGGCCCACGAACCAGGATCAAGCCCACCGTCCCCTTGGCAAGGTCTTCACCGCTTTCAGGATCGATCGTTTTGACCTCCGTCCCCGGAAGGGGCATCCCGACCGTTCCGAAGCGGTTTCCCGCCACCTTGCGGCCGTCGGCGAGCGTCAATTCCTGAGTCACGTTCACGGCGACGACAGGCGAAAGCTCGGTCGTACCGTAACCTTCAAGCGGGTCGACGTTGATCGTGTCACGAATCTCTTGGCAAAGCTCGGGCTTGAGCTTCTCCGCACCTAGAAGCATGTGCTGCAGAGTCTTGAATTGCTTTTTCGGACACTTCTTGATGTACGTTCGCATAAACGTCGGTGAGCCGGCGATCATGGTCACACCGTGCTTCTCGCAAAGGTCGCCGATGATTCGCGCGTCGAGCGGATTGATGTGATACACAACCTTCTTACCCAGGCAAAGCACCGTCCAGATCGCCACGGTAAAACCAAACGAGTGAAAGAACGGCAGGATACCGAGCACAACCTCATCGGGAAGCAGTTGAAGGTGATTGTTAATCTGATGAATATTGGTCAAGACATTGCGATTCGAAAGCACGACGCCTTTCGGGTCTCCCGTCGAGCCCGAGGTAAAGATCACGGTCGCCGTGGCGTCAAGGTTGTCTCCGTTCAAGCCCGGCAGAAACATTCCCAGCATCGGGATCGGCACACACTTGGCCACGAACGCACCGAACATCTTGTCGGCGGTGGTCACCTTTTCGCGAAGGTCTTCGAGAAAGACCAACGAAGCCTTGGGCTGCATGCCGACTTTTTCGAGAAGTTTGGGCGATGTCAAAACCGTCTTGATTCCGCACTGTTCGATCGACGAATCAACAAGCGACTGACTCGCCGTATAGTTCAAATTGACCGGGATTTTTCCGATCAACATGACCGCGAGATTCGCCACCGCGCTCGGAACGGAGGGGGGCAAGAGCAGCCCTACATAGGCCTCCGGACCGACAAACCGCTTCAACACGCGGCTGAGCACAATCGAGCGGAGCAGGGTTTCGCCATAGGTAAGAGAAACCTTGGTGCTGTCGGCCATCGCGGTGCGGCCGGGAGTGGCGCGAGCCGTGATCACAAATGCGCGGATGAGCGAAGTCCAGCCGACGGGCAGGGGAGGTAAAGGCTTGGGGTTTGGGGTCCAGGACGTGGGACCGGTTTGCTTGCCGGGAGAGACAGCTTGCGGAGCGCTCATGACAGTTTCTCTTTCGGCGGCCTTTCGACAGGCGTCGGGTGAGGTCGCCGGATGATCGTGGATGCGGGATCGTGACTTAATCTAAGGGACCGGGACGCCTTGCACAACCGAGCGCCGGCGACGTTTCGGCGGACCTGACGGTTAGTCTAAACCTAGCGAAAATGGCAAACCGCCCCGGGTTGGTGCCACCATCAGGGCGGAATGAACCCGGAAGACAAAAGCCGTCGGTAGCCCGTTGCTTGAAGACGGGCAGGGGACTACCCTCAACCCTCGCGAGCACTCCATGCGGGGGGCATCCGACTCAAGCGATTTCGCCAGGACCAGGGTAAAACACCATGTCGCTTTCGAACACGTCCCGAATTTTCGCGAGGCTAACAGGAATTCTGGCTCTCTCTTCGGCCCTCGTCGCGCCGGCGCTCGGTCAGGCACCCGCCAAGAAAGCCTATCCCAGCTTCGGAACCATCGAGCGGAAAGATCCGAGGTTTGACAGGCTCGTGCCTCGCGATGCCACTATCGAAAAGCTCGCGGAAGGCTTTGACTGGTCGGAAGGCCCCGTCTGGATCAAGTCGGGTGCGATGTTGCTGTTTTCGGATGTGCCCATGAACACGGTGCATGTCTGGAAGGAAGGTAAACCGGTTGGCGTTTACCTCAAACCGAGCGGATATACGGGCAAATCCCCTCGCGGAGGTGAGCCGGGCTCGAACGGCCTGAATCTCGACGCGGAAGGCAACCTGATCCTTTGCCAGCACGGAGACCGCCGCGTCGCGCGTCTCGGGTCTGATGGCAAGTTCGTCACACTCGCCGACAAATACGAAGGCAAGCGGTTCAACAGCCCCAACGACTCGGCGTACAAGTCGAACGGCGACCTCTATTTCACCGATCCGCCCTACGGCCTGCTTGGCAAGAACGACGACCCCGCGAAGGAGATACCGTTTAACGGCGTGTATCGGATCGCAAAGGACGGCACGGTCACCCTTCTCACCAAAGAGATGACCTATCCCAACGGGATCGCGTTTTCTCCCGATGAGAAAACCCTTTATGTCGCGAATTCCGACCCTGACAAAGCGATCTGGATGGCGTTCCCTGTTAATTCAGACGGCACACTGGGTAAAGGTCGTGTCTTCTTCGACGCCACGGCGTGGGGCAAAGCGGGCAAAAAGGGGCTTCCGGACGGGATGAAAGTCGATCGAGCCGGGAATCTGTTCGCAACCGGGCCGGGCGGCGTCCTTGTCTTTGATCCCGATGGAACCCACCTGGGCACATTCAACACAGGTGAAGCGACCGCCAATTGCGGCTTCGGCGAAGACGGCTCCACCCTCTTCATCACCGCTGATATGTATCTGGGCCGCGTGAAATTGACGACCAAAGGGACCAAGGACTGAGAATCGTTGATATCTTGGTAGGGTGGGTCGAATCTTCGAGGCCCACCATCGTCGATCGCTTGGTGGGCCTCGAAACTCGACCAATTCTACGACATAGTTTTATGCGAGTAAATGACGATGTCAATCGAAATCGATCTCGGCGCGAGATTTTAAGACTTGGCGAGATCGCATGAGGCGTGTTAGCCTCACCCTGACGTTATCTCGGCTCGCGGTGCGCTCGCATCAAAGGATCGAGCGCGGATGGAAGACCTCATCACACGGAGCCCCTGCCGCTATGCGAACCACCTCACTCGTCGCGTTCGTGATGCTCTCATTGGCTACGCTTTCCGCGTCCGCCGCAGGTCTTGGAGTCGGCGACCCCGCCCCGGCGCTTGGCGTCTCAAAGTGGGTGAAAGGGGAACGGTTTGACAAAATCGAACCCGGTCAAACCTATGTTGTCGAGTTCTGGGCCACCTGGTGCGGCCCCTGTCGGACCTCGATCCCTCACCTGACCGAGCTTCAGAAGAAGTACAAGGGCGTCAAGTTCATCGGAGTCAGCGTCTGGGAGCAAGACCAGTCCAAGGTTGAGCCGTTCGTCAAAGAGATGGGCGACAAGATGGATTACAGCGTCGCCGTCGACGATGTTCCCGCGGGAGGGGACGGCAACGATGGCAAGATGGCGAAAGCATGGATGAAGGCGGCGGAGGCCGATGGCATCCCGACCGCGTTCATCGTCAAAGATCAGAAGGTTGCCTGGATCGGCCACCCGATGCAAATGGATGCGTCGCTCGGTCAGATCGTCGAAGGTAAGTACGACATTGATGCCGCCGCGAGCAAGTATCGTGAAGACAAGGCCCTCAACGGCAAACTCACGGCCCTCGGTCCCAAGCTCCAGCCGCTTTTCCAAGGCAAGAAGTATAAAGAAATTGTCGCGGTTCTGGATGAGGCGATCGCTGATGAACCGAAACTTGAGGGCAAGCTCTTCCAGACAAAATTTGCCATGCTCATGCAGGCGGGTGACGAAACCGCGGCAAATGCCTTTGCAAGCCAGTACGTTGAGAAAGCCACGCTCGACGATGCTCAAGCGCTGAACGGGATCGCATGGACAATCGTCGACCCTGATAGTAAAAAAGATGCCGCCAAGCGTGACCTCAAACTGGCCATGAAGGCCGCGACCAAGGCAAACGCCCTGCTGAAAGGAGAGGACGCCGCCGTGCTCGACACCCTCGCCCTCGTCTGTTTCGAGTGCGGCGAGATCGAGAAGGCCGCGGAACTCCAAGAGAAGGCCGTCAAGCTCATGCCGAGCGCCGACGAAGAGGTGAAGGGACGCCTTGAGAAGTACAAAAAGGCTCTGAAGGATAAGAGCAAAAACTGAGGCCCCGACGATTTTAGCGCGGCGGGGGTCGGAGCCAATCGAGCACCGACCCCTGCGCCTAAGAGATCAATCGTCTCGAACGAGGTTTCGGCGTTCGTCTCGGCGCGATCGCTTCCGTTCAGGACAACGAACGGCCGATCGCGAGGACTTCCTCGGCGTCGAGAACCTTGTCGTTGGTTGTGAACAGATCCTGAATGGCTCGTTTATGGATCTTCATCTTGGTGCCGCCGACACCGAGAGCACCCCAGACTCGAAGTCCGTCGAGCGCCGCGCCTTTGTCGATGGCCCCGACCCCTTCGATACCGAGCGGTGGGACCGCGTTCAGGTCGATGGCGACCTTCAGCGCCTTGAGGGAACCGCGCGTCGCCGCGTTCATGAGCGTCACACCCGAGGCACCGGCGGCCACCACCACTTCGGCATTTTCGATCCCTTTGAGTGTCGAATCGGCATCTGCGGTGGAGAATGGGCAGAAAACCCCACCGTGAGCGTTTTGAAGAATGTCCGCGACAACGATTGCTCGATCGATTCTACGAGAGCCGACCGCGACCGTGGCTCCAAGTTGGCCCAAGAGTCGTGCGACGCGCTGACCGACAGGCCCGGTGGCCGCGAGTACGGCGGTCGAGACTCCCTTGAGATCGCCACCCATCCCTTCCAACGCGGCAAGCACCGCGGCGGCGGCGGTGGTATTCGAGCCGTTGGCATCGAACAAAACCGAGACCCGGAAGGTATGGAAAAACACCCGCTTCACGGCCGCGAGAACGGCCTCGCCGGCCGCGACGTCGGAGCCTCCGATGAACAGAGCGGAGTGGCTCAGATCGTCGCCCCCGCGAGTGAAAAGCGCCCCGTAAATGAGGTCACGCACGTTCTCGGGAGTTACGCCGGAATGACGAAACAGAAAATCCACACCCGAATCCACGGCGACGACCCCGTCAAACACACTGGGTTGCGGATCCGTGTCTAGTTGGATCAGGATCGTGGGTTTCGTTGAAGCCATGATGATGTCGGTTGGAGGGAAGGGTTCCCCCGTTGTGAACCCACGAAGCCAGAATGGTGAATTTCGTAGGTTCCGCTATTTTGCGGACCAATGCGCCAAAATGCAAATCATGGTCCGCAATCGCGGAACCTACGAAATTCGGATGCACCATTTCGAGGAGAAACCGCGAAGCGATCCGATTTCCATCAACCTGCGAACGGATGCTTGACGGTGTCTTTTTGTGCGGTAATCTCGGCGACGCTCGGCGAGTTCTTCATGGCGTTCTGGATCGCGAGCTTGGTGGCCTCGTAGTTAAATTTGAGAATCTTCGCGTTGTCTTCCGCAGCCTTGTGGATAAATACACCGCAAACGATCACGAGGTCTTCGGCATCGGCGGCCGGGATGGTGCCGTCAGCAACGCAATCCGCGACGGCCTTGGCAACGGCGTACTGGGCGGGGCCGAACATCTGCACGGCCTGCTTGAGGTGGTCCATCGTGAACTTGGTGATCATCACGGTGGCGGGCTTGCAGATCAAGTTGGGCGTTAGCACGGCCAGCAGGTTCGAGTGACCCTTGGACTGGTTCGCAATCGCAATGGCGAACGCGGTGCCGACCGGGCCTGACTTCGTGCCGATCAAAAGGTCGATGTGGGCGATCTCATTCCCCTCGCCGACAAGTGCTTCGCCGACGTTCATTGTGATGCTAGAGGCCATCTCTGGAATTCTCCCGGTTGTGCGTCTGCTTTGGTGTACAGGCGGATTGATCAAGTTTGAGCGAACACGGACGAGGCCGCCGCTACGGACTCGAATCATAACAGCCTGATCCACACTCGCAACCCCCACGCTCGATTGACGTTCGCCCCTTGTTTAATATCTTGAGAAAAAAACGGTTGTTCTCCATTCAACGGCATGTTTCAATCAGTCTCGAGCGGGATGAACCTTGAGGCTCTCTCTTGGGCTCGTGGATGTGGGTCCCGGACTCGATTGACGTTTCAACACCTAGGAGATCGACGATGCGTAAGCTGCTTCCGTTCCTGGCCATCGCGGCCTTTTTCTCGTTTGTCGGCCTGACACTCGCGGCCGAAGACAAGACACTGACTGGCAAAGCTGTCTGCAAGAAGTGTGCTCTCAAGGAAGCGGGCGCAACGGAGTGCCAGAACGTTCTCCAGGTTGAGGAAGACGGCAAGACCGTCAACTACTACCTCGAAGGTGACGTGAGCGACAAGGCCCACAAGGCCATGGGCATCTGCACCGCCAAGAAAGACGCTGGCATCAAGATCAAAGTTACCGGCAAGCTTGAGACCGAAAATGGCAAGAAGGTCATTGAGGTCACCAAGATTGAGAAGGCTGACTAAACTTTGTTCTCGGCCGGTCTGCTTTCTGGTTGATTGAGTTGCGTTTCGCGACACCCCGAGCCACGCCAACAATGCGTTTCTTGGGGTGTTCGCGCAAAGGTCGATGGCCAAATTGGCTCGGGAGTTCTCTCCGCCGTGAATCTCATCATCCTGGGCGCGACCGCCAGAGCCGCCGCGTGGTCAGCCGTCCGGGCCGGCATGACTCCCTACGCCGCCGCCTTCTTCAACGACCGCGATCTTCAGGCCGTCGCGACCTCGGTCCGGATCTCGTCCTCCTTCACCTCCCAAGAAATCCTCCGCGCACTCCAAGGCTTCCCCGATGCGCCCTGGATTTTCACCGGGCCTCTTGAAAACGAGCCGGATTTGATTGAGCGTCTGCGCTTGAGTCGAACGCTGCTGGGAATCGCCGGGACATCATTGACTTCTGTACGAAACCCAAGAGTGGTCGCCGCTCGTCTCGAAGCATTCGGACTACGCGTTCCCGAGGTCCACACCGGAGATCCAACCTCATTGCCGAAAGACGGGTCGTGGCTCAGCAAGCCGATCGCCTCGGCGGGAGGAATCGGCGTCGCACATCGCGTGGACGATCGGATGTTGCCCGGCCCCGTCTACTATCAAAAATTCATCGCGGGCCTGAGCCTCTCCGCCATCTTCATCGGCACGCGAACCGGGTCAATTCTCCAGGGAGTGACCCGACAACTCACGGGAATTCCCGGCAATCCGTTTGAGTATCGCGGAAGCATCGGACCTTGGCCGGTTTCCGCTGAGGTCGGCGCGCAGATTCAGACATTGGGGATAACGCTCGGCCGTGAGTTCTCGCTCGTCGGCCTGTTCGGCGTCGATCTGATCCTCGATGCCGACGCCCAGATCTGGCCGGTCGAGATCAATCCGCGTTATACCGCCTCGGTCGAAGTTCTCGAGCTGGCTCTACAACGCTCTCTGCTCGCGGCACATCGACGAGCCTGCGAGGATCTTCCGATCGACGCGGCGATCCCCTGTGCCACGCGATTCGTGGGCAAGGAGGTCCTTTTCGCGACGAAGGCAGGCGTATTCGAGGAATCGGTCGAGGATCCGAACGACCCGTGGAGGGTGCCCGAATTCGCGGACATCCCCGAATTCGGGACGCGGTTCAAGGCGGGAGAGCCCGTCATGACGGTCCTGGCCGAGTCGGCAACCATCGAAGAATGTCAACGTGTGCTGGCCGAGAGACGAACACGCCGGCCTTTCTGACCCTCGCCGCCACCCCCACCTTCAGGGGTTCGCGGCGTTTGAGCAGGTTCGGGCTGGACTTGCCCGTGGGCGAGTGAGATCAGGATGGCCTGAGTCAGGGCGCGGGGATAGCCTCGCGTTTCTTTCGTCGATGTCCGCGCGTGGGTCAGGTCGTGGTGTCCGGCGATCAGATTCGCCACAATGGTTCCAACCTCCGCCAATGATTGATCGGAGAGGGCCACCATCCCGTCGTTGGGTCCATCCTCAATGTGAAGGTAGGATCCCGTCGCCCGCTGAATGAAACGCAGGCTCGACGGGTGCGTCGCCGCGGTGATGAAATAAATTTTCGGACTCACGATCGCAACCGCGGCGCGGTGCTCTCGCAGCAGGCTCGTCCAGAGATCACGCGCAGGCTGGCGCCTCAACTCAGAGAGTCCACCGAGCTTCCCTCGGCCACGGAAAAACCCTTCGAGCCGACCCATGACGCTCAGAACGGCCCGATCCCGCCAAGGCATCGCCCCGTCTGGACGAGAACCCTTTCCCGCGACATAGTCGGCAAGCAGAGTGCCCCCGAACGGCCCTTGCAAAAGGAACATGGAATGAACATGCTTGCGCACAAACTCCGGATTCTTCAACGCGAAGGCGAGCGTGTCGCATGCCCCCCGACTGTGTGCGATCACCACGAGTTTTTCCGGGCCAAGGGCCGCGATCTCCTCGAATCGAGCGCGAACCTCGGCGGCATTCCCATCAATGGATTCATGGGAACTCGGGAAAATCTGGAAGATCGCATCGCGCGAAACGCCGGCGGTCCGTAGCTCACGCACGTTCGCCGTAAAGTAACCCGGCATCCGTTCATTGAGGAACCCCCCGACAAACACATAGCGATATTTCAACGCGATGATCGTGACCCGCGGCGGCAATGGGATGCGACTCTCACTCGCTCGGTCAAACCATCCCTGAAACTCCTTGGGAGAGAAGGACGCCCCGACCTCCGACATTTCAGGAGTCGCGGAGCATAGCGAAATGAGCATCAAGACGCTGGAAATCATCGTGAAATCCTCTCATTTCCCGCGCTTGACAACTGACGCCTCTGGAAATCAGGCACTTTCCTTTGAGATTTCATCCTACATCCACCGCGACCCTGAATGCAAACAGGCATTTCGGTACATTATACGACGTGACGTTATGTTGTTGCGTTTTTCGCCTCGTGTTTCAAGAGACTCCACAAGGCTTCGACATGTTTTCGCTCGGTATTTTCGGACCCGATCGAGACCCGGACCATCCAGCGTCCGTCCAGGATGGCGGGCGTGACGTACGCCTCTCCTGAACGGTTCACGCTTTCGGCCCATTTCAACGTGTGGCCATCAAGCGCGTCGCCGGCAAGCCCGATCGGTTCATGTCGCAGGCAGATCGTTTGAAGAGCGACGGGGGCGAGAACACGCCAGCCGGGCGTCTTTGCCGCCACTTCGGCAAGCCATCTCGCGTTTTCGAGGTCGCGACGAAGCCTCGCACGCAACGCGGCGACACCTTCGTTCCTGATCAAACACCAGAGTTTCAGGGCCCGAAAGCGTCTTCCCAGCGGGATACCCCAGTCTCGCAGATTCTTCACGCGATCATCTCGTGTCGATTGTAGATAGCTCGGGTTCGTCGACATCACGCGAACGAGGTGCTCGGGATCTCGCACGTAATAAATCGAGCAGTCAAACGCCGCGCCAAGCCATTTATGAGCGTTCAAAACGAGCGAGTCCGCGTTCTCGACCCCTTCCCAGAGTCTCCTGCATTCCGGCAAGATCATCGCCGAGCCCGCCATCGCCGCGTCGACATGCAACCAAAGTCGATGTTCGGCCGTCACGTGCGAGATCCTCGCCAATGGATCAATGGCCGTCGAGGCGGTCGTTCCCGTCGTGGCGACCACAGCGCAAGGGGTCTTGCCCGCCGAGACGTCGACGCGAATCGCCCCGTCGAGGGCCAAGGGGTCCATCGCAAACGATGCGTCGTGAGGGATCGATCGGACATTTTGACGCCCGAAACCGGCAAGAAGCGCGGCCTTCTCCACCGAGCTATGGGCCTGGCTCGACGCGTAGATCACCAGCGGATTCGCTTCCGACTGCAACCCCCCACGCGCCAGGCTATAAGCACTGGTACGCTCGCGAGCACAGATCAGAGCGACGAGTGTGCTCGTTGACGCGGTATCCTGGATGACTCCGCTCCAACCCGCCGAGAGGCCGACCATCTGGCGGACCCAATCGGTGGTGACCTCTTCAAGCTCCGTGAGGGCGGGACTGGATTGCCAGGAAAGTCCGAGAACGCCGAGTCCCGTGCTGAGATAGTCTCCCAGAACGCTCGCAAGCGATGAATTGGCGGGAAAATAGCCGAAAAAACTCGGGTGCTGCCAGTGCGACAGACCAGGCATGATCAACGTTTCGAGGTCGCGAAAAATGGCCTCGAAGCCTTCAGGATCTTCGGGAGGGCTCGCGGGAAGACGGTTCTTCAGCTCTCCCGGAGACGTTTCCGCCATCACCGGGTACCGGGCGATCTCCGTCCTGTAGTCGGCGATCCAGTCGATCAATCGGTGTCCGGTCTCGCGAAACTCTTCAGGGGTCATACCAGCCTCGGAGGAGTCGAGAGTTCGAGGGTCAAGAGCGCGTCGGGGCGTTTCCATTTCTCGATGATACAAAACTCCCGCGCTCAATCACGTCATCAGAACCAATTTAAGCCCGCGCTGAGCGAAGACTCTAAGGCATCTCGCCGATGAACCTTCGCGTCACGGCAGGTGTCCACTTTGCGTATGGTCTGATGACGCACGTCTCCACGTCCGCACCTCAAGGAGTTCCTCCCGATGACGACTTTCCCCGAAGTCCGGGTCGGCGACGCGGTCCGCTTCCAGTCCCTCACCGTCTTTCCGCTCTTCGCCGCGCCGGGAGGCGAGGCGGATTATCTGCTCTCGGACGAAGCCATCAAGGCCGGCGTGATGACCATCGAAGAGGTGAGCGAAGGAGGCGCGGTACCGACACTCCTGGTCAAGAATGTCGGCGACGCGCGGGTGCTGTTTCTCGAAGGTGAAGCGCTCCAAGGTGCCAAGCAAAACCGCGTTTTGAACACCTCGGTCCTCATCGCGGCCCACAGCCAGACCGCGATCCCAGTAAGCTGCGTCGAGCAGGGACGTTGGCGTTATCAGAGTCAGCAGTTTTCCTCGGGAAAGACCCACTCATCGTCAAAGCTCCGCCACAGGCTCAAGGAAACGGTCTCGTACTCGTTGATGTCCGGCCACGGCTTTTCATCGGACCAGGGGGCCGTGTGGTCCGAGGTCCAACGTCAGATGGAATCACTCGGTAGCGCCTCCCCGACGGGAGCCATGTCCGACACCTACGAATCGCACAAGGATAGCCTCAAGGACTACGCGGAGGCGCTGAAGTACGTCGACGGTGCCAGCGGCCTGGCGGTCGCGGTTGGCTCGAAAGTCGTCGCGCTGGATCTTTTCGACAAACCGGCGACATGTGAAAAGGTCTGGCAACGCCTTCTGACGGGGGTCGTGATGGACGCGCTCGAAGAGAAAGATTCGACGACGTCGGCCCAATCCGGCGATGTCTTGGGTCTGCTGAACAAGATCAGAGAATCCGCATGGGTACCCGCGCCGGCGGTGGGCGAAGGTCAGGAGTTCCGTTCCGCATCGATCCCCGAGGCGCAAGGCTCGGCCCTTGTGTTCAATGATGTCATGTTGCACGGAAGCGTGGTGGCGGCGGGATGAATCCAAAAAAGGCCAACGACGATTGACTTAACCACACTCGTGATTCGTGACGAGACCGAAGCCGATATCAAAGCGGTCCGCGAGCTGAACCGGGCCGCTTTCGGGCGCGACGACGAGGCCGACCTTGTCGATGCGCTGCGCGCGGGCTTACATTCCCGCGTCGCCTTGATAGCATCACTCGCCGAGCAAATCGTCGGCCATATCCTGTTCACCGATCTCGCGATCATGACACGGAATGGGACCGTTGAGGCGCTTGCCCTCGCACCGGTCGCGGTGGCTCCGGAATTCCAGAGGCAGGGAGTCGGCTCGGCGCTGGTGCGGGAGGGCTTACACGCAGCGCGGGCAATGGGGATTGGGATCGTGGTCGTTCTCGGCCACCCCGAGTTTTATCCGCGATTCGGGTTCTCGCGGGAACTGGCGAAACAACTCATCGCTCCATTTTCCGGTCCCGCGTTCATGGCGCTGGAACTGATCCCCGACGCGATGAAGAACATTCAGGGGACGGTTCGCTATGCGCCGCCGTTTGGGATCGTGTGAATCGGTCGACCTGACAAAAAACGGCCTGTCGTCGGAGTGAATCCGCCAACAGGCCGCTCTTGATTCGTTTGGCGCTCAAACCAATTTTGTGACACCTGGAATGGCCGGGGGAGGAACGGGATTGGAGCCGAAGGCGTAGTTCTTCGGCATGAGGTCTTCCTTCGAATTCATCGCGGCATCCCAGGTCACTTCCTGGCCGGTGTACGTCGCCATTCGACCCATGATGCCCATCAGGCTGCTCTTGCTCATCCAGTCGCCATCGTTGATGGGGTTCCCTGATCGGATACTCGCGAAAAGCTCGTCATGCTCTTGCTGGTACATGTTTCCTTCCTTGGCGTTGCGGGGGACGCGCCAGGCTTTTTCCCCCGTGATCACCCAGGAGTTTCGCTTGTTTGAGCCGAGAAGCGTGGCGATTCCACCCGTCCCGTAGATGTAGTCGGAGACATCGTTGAGGCAGTTCTGCTGTTGACGGCACATGCTGAAGCACTTGGCACCGCTTGCGAACTCATAAGTCACAACATGGTGATCAAAGATGTTGCCGCACTCCGGCCCGGTGCGGACCTGACGGCCGCCGGTTCCATAAGCGCGAACCGGGTACTCGTCCTTCAAGACCCAGGCCATTTTGTCGAGGCTATGAACATGCTGTTCGACGTTGTGGTCGCCGCTCAGCCAGCTCATGTAGTACCAGTTGCGAAGTTGCCACTCCATCTCGGACCACTTCGCGGGGTCGAACGGAATCGGCGTCTTCGCATTCTGCGTGTTGTAGGTACACTGAAGCACCTGGATTTTGCCGATGGCGTCGTCTTGAATCCGCTTGACGGTCTCACGCATAAAGTTATGATAACGCCAGCAAAGTCCTGAAACGATTGAAAGGTTCTTCTTCTTGGCTTCCAGGCAGGAGTCGAGCACGGATCGAACGCCGGGACCATCCACGGCGACGGGCTTCTCGACGAAGCAATGCTTGCCCGCCTCGACAGCCGCCTTGAGTTGAAGCGGGCGGAAGCCCGGCGGCGTCGCCAGCAGGACGACGTCCACGCACTCGATCACTTTTTTGTAGGCGTCGAAGCCGACGAAACAGCGTTCGTCCGAGACGTCGTACCGATCGCCCCCTTCCTTCCGAAGCTGGTCGCGACTGAAGTCGAGGTTTTCACGGAACATGTCGCCCATCGCGACGAGTTTGATGTCTTTTCCAGCCGCCATCGCGTTGACCGCCGCGCCCGTGCCACGTCCACCGCAGCCAACCAGGCCGACTTTGATGGTGCCGTCGGCCGCGGCGAACGCCCCCGAACCTCCAACGCCGGTCGCCATCGCGGCACCCAGTACCGACGATGTCTTGAGGAAGTCGCGGCGCGAGGCCCCTTCGGAACTGTGATTCGTTGGTCCAGTCACGGCCCGTTCTCCAGCGTGTGCGGATCTGTCGGCCCCGCGATGCGACGCGGAGCTTAACGAGAGCTTCTTGATCGTACCTTGACGCGCCGACGGTGGCCAACATTTCTTCAAACGCATCTTCCCATCGCGAGGTCGATACGACGTCCAGGTGCTTGCCGTCGCTTTCCGCTGGAAAACCATGGTGCTCTGGGTCAACAGTAATGCGGACTGCGATTTGGCAAGGGCGCGACTGTGATCTAGGGTTCATTCAGGAGCGGTTCGATAGGTCGCGGAACTGTGAGTGAGGTGGCGATTGTCCACCGTGCGGTTCCGGGCCGTCATCATCCTCAGAGGGGCTTTGAGATGAACCATATTCTGAAGAGCGTCCGTCAGTTCGTCGTGAGTGAAGATGGCCCGACCGCGGTCGAATACGCCGTCATGCTGGCGTTGATTCTGGTGGCCTGTATCACCATCGTCACCAACTTGGGAACCACGGTCAGTGGTACCTTCAGCAAGGTCAACAGCACCTTGAGCAGCTAACCAGGGGAGCGCACGGGGTCGGTCGGGCCGCCTGATCGCGGCCTGACGCTCCCGAGTTCAATGCGCCCATTATCACTCCCGCTCAACCGCGATTTGCCATTTCGCACTCAGGGCCTTCGAGCCCTCGCGAAGGCAAGTGTGCGTAAGCCCCGTCCTGTCGGATGATTCCGATCGGGCGGGGCGATTTTTTTGGCACTGCGGAAATGAAGAAGCCAAAATCGGAATTACGATTTCGAGAGACGCGGACCTCGGGTCGCGGTCGCGTGGACCGAATTACGGACGACACTCGCCCCCCAATTCAGTTCAGCAAAATCGACGGTTCCACACGTGGCACTCTGTTTCGACCACGATTCAGGAAAAGCACCGTAACCACGTTGGAATCCGCGATCGTTTTCATTTGACGGGATCTTCGCATAAAATAATCAACAAGCCATTCGGTATGATCAACGTGACGATGAGACCCCGACACCGGGG
>JAYVYS010000661.1:0-2096 GCA_043784005.1 Isosphaeraceae bacterium | reverse complement strand
GTCCCCGTCACGTCTTCGGCGTCGGTCGTGAGGTCCGTCTTGACCCCAATCAGCACGTTCAGGGATTGATTCTTCAACTCCGTCCACTCTTCCGTTTCGCGCAGGGCCATGAGCCCGTCGATGGCCGCGTTGACATGATCGATGATGGATGTAAACATGATTACTTCCCCCGGATCGTCTTCAGATCGGTCACGATCGCGTCGCGGTTGACGGTCTTTGTCGCGGGCCATATTGACGTTCCATCCGACTTGATCCACACGACCACCGGCGGACCACCCACGGTTTTCATCATCGCGGGCCAGCCTGCGGTTTGCAGTTCTGGGCTTTGCTCTGAGTAGCTGTGGAAGTTCGCGGAACGCTTGCCGAACTCTTGCCGTAACACTTGATCGGCCTGGAGCATGGCCTGTTGCGGGGTGGGATTGGCGGGAAGGACAAGCACTCCCCAGAGCGGACCGTCGTAACCGATCAGGATCGGGGCGGGTGTTGGGCCTGGGGGCGGGACGGGTGGAACAGGCGACGGGCCAGGCGTCGGATCGGGGGGCCTGGGGGCGGGAGCGACCGGGGTAACAAACACATCCCACGTTGCGGCGCTGACCGATGGAACGATCGCTTTGTCCGCGATGCCAACCGCCACCGCGATAAACCGATAACGCCCGGTCTGGCTGGGGTTCGCAAAGCCAAAGAGGGGCGGTTCTTTGTCGCCCTTGGCACCGTACGCGAGCGTCGGCCGGAGGCTTTCCGGTCCCTCGCAAAACACAACCATCGGCGCGTCGGAAACGGTCCCGACAAACTCAAGCCAGACCCGTTGGCCGATCTCGATTGTGGCGGGACCGGAGATGACGGCCTTGGGTTCCGCCGCGAATGCAGCGGAACTCAAGGCCAGCGTGACAAGGAATGTACGTATCATTCGCATAACGAATCAAGCTGGCTTTGGGACGGGCGTGGGCGTGGGGATCAAGCCACCGAGCAACGCGATGATGATGGGCAAGAGCGTCGGCAAGAGCGAACCGAGCAACTGAAGCAACACAGCCAGCCAGCCGCCCGCCGCTTTGAGGTTCGGATGATCGGGCAGGCTCGCCATCACGTCAGCGGAGAGCGCCGCGTAATCCGCTGGACCTGCGAGTGATACCGGGTGGTCCGATGTCAGCTTTTGTGCCACGACGTCGATGATCGCGGGCATGTTGCGCTCAAGGATGCGACGTCGGAACGGGTGCCAGGGGCTGTCCGTGAACGCCTTGCCCTCGGGGGTGGCCTCATAGGCTGCAAGGACTTGATCGGAAATTGCTGAATAGTCAACAGTTGGCATAAGGTTTCCCTTCGATAAATAGCTCGGTGATTTGCAACCTCACAAGCCGCCAGCTCGTGTCGGGGTAAAGCTCAACGAACCGATCACAAGCCGATTCGACCTTCTCGCGAGAATCCCACTCTTGGGGGGTGATCTCGTGTATCCAGTTCGACCCATCCCAGTAGTCGAGGCGGTATCGGATCGAGTTATCGAGCATCAGTCCCGGCCCCTTCGGTTCGCCACAACAACCACGAAGATGAGCATCGCACCCACCAAGGCCAGCGCCCCGGCGTAGACCCGAAGCATGATTCGCGACGCCCGCTCCCTCATCTCCTTGAGATACTTCTCGCGAGCACGCTTTATCAAAGCCTCGCGCGTGGTCATGTTCAAATCAGTATAGGCAGTTTCGTTGGGTCGAACGGATCGCTATTGGGGGCGGTGACCTCATAGGCTTCAAACGCGCGTTGGTTCGCGAGGTTGTCGAGCGGGAGCCAGCAGAAGCCCTTGAGTCCCCATTGGGTGCCCCAAGAGTTGGGCATCTTCACGGCCCACTTACCATTTCGGAGCTTCTTCGCCCCGAACGCGACGCAAACCGCGTGGTTGCACCATCCCCAGGAAAGAGGGGCCACACCCTCACTGTCGAGATTGCCGAAGCCACCACCTACAGGGATTGCCAGGTTGATCGGCCTGATGCGCTGGACTGAGGACATGATCATCTCGCGGGTCATCATCAACGATGTGCCCAAACAGGTGGTGGCTTTTTCCGCATCCGTTTATTCGCGAATTTTTTCTGGGCGAGCGCGGTCAGCGT
>JAYVYS010000660.1:0-8628 GCA_043784005.1 Isosphaeraceae bacterium | reverse complement strand
GGGTTGGCTACAAATCGCCGGAGCCAGTCTGCTTGTGGGGACATTTATCCCCGGCCTCGCGAGCGCGGCCGGAATCCCGACGCTCGCGGGTCTCGCGATCATCGCGGGAGCCGCTTCGGATCGAATGCTCTTCGGGATCGAATCGAGCGGTGCGAAACGGTGGCTCTTTGGCGCATCGGTCTTGCTTGCATTGATCTGGTCATTCACCATGATCCTCGCCGGCGGTTATCTGGTCGCTGCCGTCGCATATTACCGACTCATCGCGGCGACCTTGATTCTCCTGAGCGTCCCCGCCGCGGGCCTAGCGATTTTTTCGGCGATGCGACGCGACATCCGGGGAGCCTGGCTGTCGATCTTCGTCCTCTCCGTTTCATTGAAAATGGCACATTTCGGCTACTACGCCCCCGAGTGGAATTACCGGATGAGCCAGGGGCCATGGGGACGAGCGATCGGACAATGGGTTCCTCCTCGCTGGCCGATTTACACGACCACAACCTGGCGCGCCGACCTGGCATTCGCCACGGGTCATCCCGTCTTGCAACTACTGAGCCCTCAACATTTGCAGTATCAACCCGGAGAGGCTCGCTACGTTTTGCTCCATGCCGCGGAGTTTGAGCACTGGCCCGAGAAGGCACCCAAGTTGATGAAGGTGGCGGAATTTCGCGACGAATTCGATGCCGCTCGCGTGCTTGCCCGAACTGACGGGCCTCTTCCATGGACACGTCCCACCTTGTTGCGAGATCAAGACTGATCGGCGATTCGGGGAACCTTTCCGAGTTGGGCCGACAGCTCATGACAGTTGCGAACAGAAGCCAAGGAAGTACCCTCGAACAAAATTCTTCCCCATGGCGTCCGATACGGCATCAGACGTTCTTCATCCGTCATCTCCCCTACTCGGACTGCCGCGAAGAGATACGCTTTAATTTTTTTCACAATCTCGCGTCACACGCCCTACATCCCGACGTAAGCTCCAATTGGTTGGACTTGGATACCAACAATTCCTGTTCGATCCATGGCTTTCGACTTGTCCACACTCGCGCACCGTGCGATGGTTTAGGGATTCCCGCTTCGCCTTGCTACAATAAATATTCCAAATTAGAGGCAGGACGGGGGTTAGCGATATGCTCTCAACACTAAAGAAGATGTTCGGAGGCCAATCCGGCGGAGGGTCCAAGCCGCGAGCCGGACGTGTGAATCTTGGCCGTCGATTCACTCTCGTGGCGGAGACAGGGCAGGGGAGCATGTCGCGGGTTTATCGCGCGGTCGATAACGAAAGCGGTCGGTCGGTTTGCCTCAAAGTTCAGATCCCCGAAAAAAATCAGGCCGCCGCCGCGCGAGCTGAGAAGTCAGAACGCCCCGACGAAGGTGAGATCGGGATGAAAATCGTTCATCCCAACGTCGTCCGGACTCTCGAATATGGGTTGACGACGAAGAATGAACATTACGTCGTCATGGAATTCATCGATGGTCCGAGCTTGCAATTCGTCCGTGAGACACGCTCCGCACCAAGACTTGATGACAAGCTCGAATTGCTCGCACAGGCGGCAGACGGCCTGACAGCCTTTCATCAGGCTGGCTACATCCATCATGACATCGGACCTCGGAATTTTCTGACGACGCGCGAAGGTCAGGTCAAACTAATCGACTTCGGCCTGGCGATTCCGAACACACCTGCATTCCGCCGTCCGGGAAACCGGACTGGCACGCTCAATTACATGGCCCCCGAACTGATTCGCCGCGAGACCATCGACGAACGTATCGACGTCTTCTCGTTCGGGGTTCTCGCCTTTGAATTCCTGACGGATCGCCTGCCCTATGATTCCACGAATTCGATGGCGACGATGCTCGCCCGGATCAATTCCGAGCCGTTAGATCCTGCCAAGGCAAATCCCGCCTTGCCAAAAGAGGTGCTTCAGCTCCTGCGCAAGGTGACCGCACGGCGAAGGGAAGACAGGTGGCCAAAGATGGTGACTCTCGTCGATGAGCTTCGGAAACTCGCGTCCACGGCCCGTTGACCTAGGGATTGCAAGCGTTCAATCTCGGGCTAGTCCTCGACGAGTGAGCCGGATTACCTCGACGTAGCGGGCTGGCAACTTCTCCGATGTCCCGTGCTCAGTGCACCAGCGCGGCGTTTCCGTATCGATCCAGATGATTCCGTCGGTGCGCTCGAGGGCGGCTCTAACGCTTGACTCGAAAACAGCCGGCATAAAGTAGACACTCGACGAATCGTCTCAGTCTCGGCTTCTCTCCGGCCAGTCATAATCAATTCAGAGGCCAAACACGGGTTCGACTTTCGGCCCCGCCGCACAAATCGTCGCCAAAACCTCATCAAGTCGCGCCGGATCGCGATTACCAAAAGACGGCTCGTGGCCATCGACGATCGAAGCACGGCCCCGAATCGCATCGGTCATCGACGGGCATTTTCTCGACCTCGATCCGATGCAGGCGAAGAAACTCGTGTCAGGCTCGTTCCACCCAAACTCAACCAGGCGTCGCGTTTTGGTCAAGAGAGAGTTTGCTCCTCGGCAGTTCAATCAGTCGTTTCGAACAAGCCCGGCAGGAAAAGCAAAGGGAGCTTGAGAATATCTCGTACGCTAGAAAATCGGGTCGGTGCGGTGGGTGAGTGTCGAAGTGGACTACCTCCGATTTCTTGCGGACGACCTTGATTCAGGCGGCTTCCTCGTCCTCGGAATCGGCTCCGAACGTTGCCCCCGCACCGAGTTCTAGTGCGATCCCAATTGCAGTTCCGACCACGTCGGCGAGGGCATCCAGAGGATCGGGATCGCGCGCGATCAACGAAAGTCCCTGAGCAAGTTCCGTCCCGATCGCCAGCACGACTCCCGCGGCGAAAATGAATGTGGCCTTCGAGCGTGACTCGGGACAAGCCCGCATCCAGAGCAGCCCGAAGACAGCAAACATGGCGAGGTGAACAACCTTGTCCGCATGGGGAGGGTTCTTCGAAGACGTCTCACTCGCCGGCAAGAGATTCTTGGGCCAAAGGCAGAGAGCAACGATAAGGACCGTCCCAAACCAGGCGAAGTGCTTGCGGCGATCCCTTGACATCTTACAAAACCTTGACTGGCGTGATTAAATCGGCAAAGAAGGCGAACTGGAAACGCTCCACCCTCATAACTTCGCCCCATCAAGATACCGGTCCGCCAGTCCTCCCGTCCAACCCAGTTGACGCTTCCTCTTTCTTCGACGATCCAAAAGAGCAGGTAATCTGTATCCCTATCATTTTTGAAAGATTGTCGGATCGACGATAATCTGACCTCCGGAATACATCGCTTTGTAGCCATCCGCCTTCATCGTCGACTTAACGTGCCCATCGAGATAGAGGCAATTCGACGCGCCATGACGATCCAGGGGAATCCAGGTGTCGAGTACGTTGGTTCCGAGCCCGATGTCATAGTCGTCATGCCGGGGTTCCTCACTTTGCGGCGAGGCAAGCAAGCCTGCGGCGCTGCGATCATTCATTACGACGAAGTTTGATGTGCCGATCTCATTTTGAATCCGTGGAAACGTCCAGCGCCCGTATCTTCGGGTCTTGTGAGACAATAGCGAATTGAGCGGGTAACTCGTGCGATTCCCCACGCCGTCGATGGCAAAGTCATCCGCCAAAAACGACTTCACGGCTGAGATGTCGCTCATGCAGCGGTAGATCTTCTCGTCGTAGACCTGGGTGCCGTTGTGCGCAATGGCATCGTTCGCATATGCACTATTGACATAAGGCATGAGCTTGTCTTCCCAGTAAATCTCCGCGAAAGAATCGGCCGCCGCCACCTGCGAAAGTACGTCGGCCTCGAGCGGGTGAGGGAGGAAGAACTGGCCGTTCCAGTCATCAAAATACTGTGCCATCGCGATTCCGATCTGGTGCATATGGCTCTGGCAATCCATGCGCCTCGCCGATTCACGGACATTTTGCGCCGCGGGGAGTAAAAGACCGATGAGCACCGAGATGATCGCGATCACAACCAACACGTCGATCAGTGTGAATACCGCTCGCCGTTTCATCGAATGGTTCTCTTGAAGTATGGCGGACACCGATGCGTAACACGAAAGTAATGTTAGTAACACTCCGCCACAAGGGCCTGGCAGTGGATTTCTTAACGGCGGCATGCACTCAATCAAGACCAAAGGCATCGCAGTATGTGAAGTCAGGTCGGTCCTGCACCCGACCCGGCCCCTACGGAAAATTCGTCCCGCGCGACAACAATTTTGGAGGTGGAGGTCCAGGGCCGAGAACTAAAACGGGAGCCCGCCGAGTCCTGATGCACGGCACAAGGCGACTTAACCGTGGATGGTCACGTCTTGAAAGTAGATGAACGAGACTTCGGGATGACAACCAAAAGAACGCGGCCTTATCCATTCGAATCCTGTACGTAATTGTGCTCTGATTCCCTTCGCGGGCATCCGCGGTCAAGGCCTTTTGAGTCCCCGGGACTTTTGCAATCGTCCCGCAGATGCGGGCTCATGGTTGACGGTTTGGAGTCTGATTCTATAATCAGGGTCGAAACCGCGATCTTCTTGAAAGAATGTTGGATCTAACTCCACGGTTCCAGCGCTCTTTCTGTGAGGCAGAAAGCCGAACTTTAAGAGAGTTCGGATGTTTCGACCGTGACGGCGGCTCGATAGGGATAGATCGAGTGGCCAGCCGTCACGTTGGTTTGGTGCTGGCGGGTTGGCGTCCGACGTTCGGACCCTTCCCGGGATCGAATCTCGTGTCTTCTGGAGAATGCACCGATGCGCAAGATGGTTCTCGCCCTCGCCGGTCTGGCCCTCATCGCCAGCCCCGCCCTCGCCGGTAAGTTCAACAAGACCGTCAGCGTGGGCGACAAGGCCCCAGTTTTCTCGGGCATCCCCGCCATCATGGGCGACCAGGAAGCCAGTCTGACACTGAGCGACATCAAGGAAGACGTTGTCGTTCTCGTCTTCATGAACAACGAATGCCCCTACGTCATCGCCGTCGAAGACCGTCTCATCGACTTCGTCAATGATTACAAAGGCAAGAGCGTCAAACTGGTCGGCGTCAGCGTCGTTCAGAACGAATCGCTCACCAAGATCAAAGAGCGCCAGAAGAAGAAGGGTGAGAACTTTGTCTACGGTCTTGATGAGACGCAGGCGATTGGCAAGGCGTACGGTGCCACCAACACCCCGCAGTTCTTCGTACTCGACAAGAGCCGAACCATCCGCTACACCGGTGCGCTGGACGACCAGCCGCTGAAGGAAGAAGCCGCCAAGAAGACCTATGTCCGCGATGCCGTCGATGCCCTGCTTTCCGGCAAGGACATCGAGGTCACCGAGACCAGGGCCGTCGGCTGCGGTGTCGGCTACAAGAGGTAATTCAGAACTAACGCCGATCGAATTTTCGGATCTCTCCCCGTTCAAACATTGAGCGACCGCCTCCGACTCATCCCGTCGGCGGCGGTCGTGCTGTTGTTTATGGAGGTTGCTTCTTTTCCCAACTCGATTCGGGCTGTAGAATTTTATTCGAACCCTCGTAAATCGTCTCGGAGGACTAACGCTCGTGAAATTCTCTTTCCGCAGCATTTCCCTGCTCGCCCTGGTCCTGGCGGTCGCTGGTGCCGCCCACTTCGCTGATGCCCCCAGAGCCGCCGATCCCGCTCCAGATCGCGTCAAACTCGTCTCGCTCAAATACAGTGCGTTACAGATCAAGCTGAGCGAGGCTAAGAAGGACCATTTTAAGTATACGCTGGTCGACGCCTGGGCCAGCAACTGCGGTCCTTGCAAAGAGAACTTTCCGCACCTGATCGAGCTCAACGCGAAATACGGCCCCAAAGGATTGCAGGTGATTTCACTTTCGCTCGACGATACAACCAACCCAAAAGACGTAGAGGCCGCTCGCGATTTCCTGTCCAAGAAAAAGGCGACGTTCCTGAACGTCCTGCTCGACGAGGAATTCGGAGTCGGATACGAAAAGCTCAACATCAACGCGATTCCCGCTGTTTTCCTGTTCGGACCTGACGGCGAGGAAGTCAAGCGGTTCACCATGGACGATGTCAACAATCAGTTCACCTACGAGCAAGTTGAGCAAGAGATCGCGAAGATTTTTGATAAGTGAGAACGCCCCGATCGTCGCGGGTCTCCGACCCCGCCGTGACCGCCTTCATGCAATGGGCATGGTGGCTCGCTCTTGATCTTGCTAGGATAATGTGATTGAGCCGGTCTCCGGCTTTTCCCTTTTTTCTCGGAACCGTCCTTCCTCGCGAAGGACGGCTAACGTCCTTGAGAGACACATGAAAGACGGAATCCACCCGAAGTACCAGGATGCCACGGTCACTTGCGGCTGCGGCAACACGTTCCAGACGCGAAGCACGAAACTGAAAATCGCTGTCGAAGTGTGCTCGGCCTGTCACCCGTTCTACACCGGCTCGGTGAAGTTCGTGGACGCCGCGGGCCGCGTCGACAAGTTCAACAAAAAGTTTCAGGGGACTTACGGCAAAGCCAAAAAACCTGTCGAAACCAAGGCGTAGTTCAATCCCTTGATTCCGTGAAGCGGCCCGTCGGTTGCGCGTTTGATGACGCGCTGACCTTCCGGGCCGCACGTCGTTTTGGACCGGGTAAGTTTTCCAGAGGACTTTTGGCGGACTCGACCCACCGTGTTCGAGAAACTTCAGGCGGACTATCAACGGTTTCAGGACGTCGAGGCCGCGCTTGTCGCGCCCGATGCCGGTTCTGACGGCGCGAGGATCTCAGCCTTGGCCAAAGAACGTGGCATTCTCGCCAAGGTCGCCCTTCCATACGGGCGTTACCTCGACTTGGCGCGTCAAATTACCGAGGCGGACACGCTGGTCGAGGCCGAGACCGACTCCGAGATGCGTTCGTACGCCGAGGCCGAACGCGCCGCGTTGAAGGAGCAACAACGAACCATCGGCGATTCGCTCCGTGACCTGATTTACGATCGGCAAGCCGGCGCTGACCACGCCGCAATGATCTTCGAGATCCGCGCAGGCACCGGGGGCGACGAGGCCGCTCTTTTCGTCCGCGACCTCATGGAGATGTATGAGCGATTCTCGGAATCGATGCGATGGAAGTTTGAGATGCTCGAAATGGTGCCGACCGAGCTTGGTGGCCTTCGCGAAGTTTCGTTCGGAATCAAGGGAGACGGAGCGTTTCGCAACCTCCAGTTCGAGAGCGGAGGACACCGTGTTCAGCGCGTCCCGACGACCGAGGCCCAGGGGCGCATTCACACCTCCGCCGCGACGGTCGCCGTTCTGCCCGAGCCGGAAGAAATCGATATTGTGATTCGGACCGAGGATCTCGAAGTCGACGTCATGCGTTCCGGAGGGCCGGGGGGCCAGCACCAGAATAAAACTGAAAGCGGTGTCCGAATCACGCACGTCCCCTCGGGCATCATCGTGAATTGTCGAGACGAACGAAGCCAGCACAAGAATCGTGCCAAGGCGCTTCGGATTCTTCGCAGCAGGCTTTACGAGTCGATCGTGGAGAAGGCGAGGCTGGAACGTGACGTGGCGCGTCGCACACTGATCGGCTCTGGCGATCGCTCCCAGCGCATCCGCACCTACAATTTTCCACAGAACCGGGTCACCGACCACCGGATCGGCTTGACGCTGTATAATCTTGATCGCGTGATTCTTGGCGACCTCGCACCTTTGACTTCGGCTCTGATCGATCATGATCGTCGCGAACAGCTTGGCGATTTCTGAGACGACGGAACGCCCGCCGGTCGCACCTTGTTTATCATCGCGAAAAACGGATGCCGATTCCCGACAATCACCCCACAGGCCATGCAACACGACACGGATGAGTCTCGCCCCTCGACAAAGTCGCGAGTGAACGGCCATTCCTGGCGGACGGCCGCTAGCCCCGCGCCACCTCTCATCACGAGCGCTCCGACGGAGGATGAAAGGGAACGTTGGACGGTCGGACGGCTCCTGACCTGGACGACGGATTTCCTGAAACGCAAAGGATCGGAGAGTGCCCGGCTCGACTCCGAGGTCTTGTTGGCCAAAGCACTGGGATGGGCACGGGTACAGCTCTATACCCATTTCGAGGAAGAGGTCGGACAGGTCGTTCGCACAGATTATCGGGAGATGGTTCGAAGACGTTCGGAAGGGGAGCCTGTCGCCTATCTTGTCGGTCAGAAAGAGTTTTACTCGCTTCCCCTGAAGGTCAGTCCCGCGGTGTTGATCCCGAGACCCGATTCGGAGTTTGTGGTCGTCGAGTTTTTGGGCGTGACAAAGGGTATGGAAGCACCGCGCTGCGTCGACGTTGGAACAGGATCGGGGTGTCTCGCTTTGGCCTGCGTACACGAACATCCCTCCGCCATATTCTTCGCGACGGATATCAGCCATGACGCTCTGGAGATCGCCCGACACAACTCCGTGACTTTGGGATTGTCCGCCCGTATCACATTTCGTGAAGGCAATCTGCTCGATTGGGTCGCGGACGAAAGTCCATTCGATGTGATCGTGTCTAACCCGCCGTACATCCCCACGGAGGTCATCCCCAATCTGGAGCGAGGGGTTCGCGATTTCGAGCCGCATCCCGCTCTCGACGGCGGCCCCGATGGCCTCAGGATCGTTTCCGCGCTGATCAATCAGGCGGTGGGGTTCCTTAAATCCGGCGGTCACCTGATACTGGAGA
>JAYVYS010000659.1:0-4088 GCA_043784005.1 Isosphaeraceae bacterium | reverse complement strand
CCACTCCTCAAGCGGACGTACACTCCGCGCGTCCTGGACTGGCCGGGCGGGTTCGCCGGGCTCTTTCGACTCGACGACCACATCGGCCTCTTATCGAGGCGTTATCGAGACCCCGTGCTCGTCGCCTCCACCGATGGCGTGGGAACGAAGCTGAAACTCGCGTTCGCCACCGGACGACACGCGACGGTCGGGATCGACCTCGTGGCGATGTCGGTAAACGACTGCCTCTGTGCGGGGGCCGAGCCCCTGCTGTTCCTCGACTACGTCGCGATGAGCCGGGACGACCCCAAGCTGACCCGCGATGTCGTTCAAGGGATCAGCGACGGGTGCGTCGAGGCGGAATGCGCCTTGCTAGGAGGCGAGACCGCGATCCTTCCCGACTTCTACAAGAAGGGCGAGTACGACCTCGCCGGATTTTGCGTGGGGGTCGTCGAACGCAAGCATATTCTTGACGGGCGCGATATCCGGAAAGGCGATAAGGTCATCGGGCTCGCCAGTTCGGGCCTCCACTCGAACGGATACAGCCTCGCCCGCAAAATTGCCCTGGATCACGCGGGGCTCCAGCCCGATTCGTACGTGGAAGAACTCGGCCGGACCGTGGCTGAGGAGTTTCTGGAGCCGACGCGAATCTACGTCAGAGCCGTCAAAACCGTCTATCGGCATTACCGCGTCAAGCGAACCGTTCACGGGATCGCCCACATCACGGGCGGAGGCTTGATCGAAAACCCGCCCCGCGTCTTGCCCGAAGGCCTCTCGATTCGTCTTAAGCGAGGGTCTTGGGACATTCCCCCGGTCTTCACCTGGCTTCAAAAGCTCGGAAATGTCGGTGACGACGAAATGTTCCGTGTCTTCAACATGGGGATCGGTCTGGTCATGATCGTCGCGGATTACTATGCCGAGGCCATGACCCGCTACCTTCGGAACGAAGTCAAGATTCCTTCCTGGGAGATCGGGGAAGTGATCGACGGCGACCGCAACGTGGTGTGGAGTTGATGGACATGGTGAATCGAAGATTCTCATGAGTCCGTTTTCTGCAAGCATGGTTGTTCCACGATTGCGACAAAGGTAGCATCGTCTGGGTATTGAACATTTCGCGACGAAACGGTGTGACGATCTGGTGGGGCGAACTGATGCGCACGATCCCCGCGGTTTTGGTTTGGCTGTGTCTCCTGGCAGCACCCAGAGTTGTGCGCGCGGACGACACTTTGATACCGCTGAAAGACGGGGTTCGGGGGCTCGTGACTCGGGCGTCCGAAAAGGTCGTGATCGATGGATCGCTCAGTGAATGGAGCCAGGCGTATTGCACTCCGCTCCTCTACGGCGCGAAAAACCTGGAAAACCGCGCCTCTCAGTTTTTCTACCTCTGGGACGACGAAGCGCTCTACCTCGGACTTCGCTGCCTCGACAAGAATCAAGCCAATCTCGCACCTCTTGGCGGGGCCTTCAACGGCGACGCGGTCGAGTTTTATCTCGACACGCGGGCGGGAGATGCGCTGCGGAGTAAGGATTGGTCGACCGGGGCCATTCACTTTTATTACACCCCGTTCGACGGGACGGAACTCAAGCCTCGTTGGGTGATGCGCCAGGGGATCGCGACGAGTAAGACCGAACTCAAAGGGGTGGAACTCGCGGCGACCCGGACCAACGTGAGTTACGAGATCGAGTTTAAGATTCCCTGGTCGAATTTCCCGGAATTTCAGCCCAAACTCGGTGCCTTGATGGCCGTTGACGCGGAAGTCTGTTTCGGAGATGGAAAATTCCGGACCGACCGGACGTTCGCCTACGGATCACCTCTCTCGGTACAGCAACCCTCGTCACAGGGCTTGGTGCAACTGGTCCGTACGTTTTCTCCCGATGACCTGGCGAAGGTCGGTCCGAGCACGTTCCCAATGTGGGTGGAAACCCCTTGGGAACAATCCGAGCGTGCCAGGGTTCAGGCGGTGGTCGCCATTCCCCCGGCGTTCATCCCGATCGTCGGGCACGTGGAAATCCGGATTCACGACACGGATGGCAAAATGGTGAAGACCATTCCGGCATTGGTCGAATCATTCGGGCCGGAACGCCTCGGCTTCTCTCGCGCCGTGGCCCATTGGTCAATCGATGACTTTGCCCCGAATACGTATTTCGTCACGGCGGCGGTGATTGCGCGGACGGGGAAAACGCTGACCACGGTGGCCCCGAGGATGGTTCATGAGGCGAACATTTCGGGCCGTTGATAGGTTTTCCGATGAATTCTTTCGCTGTCGGCGTCGGACATTGAGAGACGATGTCGACTCGTCCGTATAATATGGGTAGATCATCGTAGCGGGATCACGTCTTGAGGAGCGCGCCCCATGGCTCTGGGAACCCAGCCCGTCGGCAAGCTACTCGATTACGAACAGTACATCGAGCACCAACTCAAACGGACTCGTTCGCGAATCAAGTTTACCGACGTTTTCACTGCGGGGTTGCTCTTGGCGACCATCGTGATGGCGGTAATCTTCGTCGAAATCCTGTTCGATCACACGCTCGGGCTCCCCTTGATGGTGCGGCGGGCGGTACTGTGGGGGGGGGCGCTCGCCGGATCGGTCTTCGCCATTCGGCAGATGGTCTTGCCCCTGGTAAGCCAAGTTAACGGCGTTTACGCCGCGAAAACGATCGAAGAATCTCATCCCGCCTTCAAAAATAGCCTGATCAACTATCTCAGCCTTCGAAGTCGGCGAGAGGATCACTCCAAGGCTTTCATGGCGGCCATTGAAGCCAAGGCCGTCAAAGACCTGGCGGATGTGGAAGTCGACACGGTCGTTAATCAGCGCCGATTGCTCCAGGTGGCCTATGCGCTTTCGACGGTTGTCGTACTCTTCTGCATTTACTTCGCGTTGACGCCCAAGAGCATCTACGACTCGGCGAGGCGAATCTTACTTGCCGACGTTGTTCGGCCCACGAACACGAGACTGACGAATATCAAGCCCGGCGACTTTGCCGAGCTGTCCCGCGTTGTCGCGGGTTCCAACGTACCGTTTTCCGTCGAGATCCAAGGGACGCGTCCCGAAAAGGTGTTTCTTCATTTCAGCGTTGATGGCGGGAAATATTACTCGAAGACCGAGTTCGCGCCGGGATCGAATCTTTACGACCCCTGGCAAACGACCCTTCGAGACGTGCGCCATAGTCTTGATTATTATCTGACCGGGGGGGATGGGGAGTCGCTCAAATACCATCTAGAAATCCTCCCCGCGCCGATGGTGATCTCCGTCTCGGTCGACTACGAATTCCCGCCGTACACGGGTCTCGCAGCGAGAACAGGCGTCGAAGGCGGAACGATCGAGGCGGTGGAAGGAACGTTCGTCACCATTCACGCCAAGACGAATGAGCCCACCGTTTCGGGCTACATCGATTTCCATACCGGCGAGCCCAAAGACAATCCGAAGATGGATGTGACGTCGAAAGATGCTTTTACCCTCACAGGTAAAATCAGCGTTACTCAATCGCGCAAGTATACGATCAAATTCAAGACGACAGGGGGTCAGCTCAATCCTGATCCGGTGGTATACGAGATCACCGCGATTCCGGACAGGGCACCGTCGGAACTCGCGTTCCTCACTCCGGACAAGCCGGAAATTACCCGACCCGCCAACGTCAAAGTTCCGTTCGTCGTGACGGCCGCGGATGACTTCGGCGTGAAAGAGGCGATTCTCTCGGTCCGCGAAGGTAAAGAGGCGCTCTGGTCGGTCAATTTGATGGACAAACAGAAGCCGACGTTACGTTTTCGCGGCGAGTATACGATCGACCTCTCTGAAAAGACGATCAAGCCTGGATCGCAGCTCGAATACTGGCTGACGGTCCGCGACACGAAGGAGCCGTTCGCGAATCGCGCCGAGACCTCGCATTCTATCATCAAGATCGCGGAGCCGGTTTCATCGGCCGACAAACAGGCGATCGATAAGAGGGCCGAGCAAGAACGCGACGAGGCGAAGAACCTGATTCCGCCCGATCGGGAAGAACCAAGGACTGTTGACGAAAAAGACGATCCGTCTTCGAACGCTGCGCAGTCGGTCAGCGATGAGAACCCGAACCAGAAAGACAAGCCGGCCGAGGCTGATCCGAAAAAT
>JAYVYS010000658.1:0-2210 GCA_043784005.1 Isosphaeraceae bacterium | reverse complement strand
AATCAATGCGGGCTCTTGCTCGCGGAGTGCAAGTGCGTGATTGACTTCGATGTTTTTGACAAGGTTTAGGGCTTTGACTTGGGTTTGGGGGGGAGGGGTCAACGCTTCGGCGGTTCCTTTGGGAATTCATGCGTCTGGGCGTATTCGAACAGCGCGTGCTCTACCAGGATCGTGATAGGTAGTCGCGAGAAGTCGGCCAGATCTTTTAACCATTGCTTATATGCGGAACCACCCTTAATCGAGGCAATCGGGGTTTTCGGGTCTGACGCTTTGGGTCTGCCCTTGACAGGCTTCTTTGTCATGACGATCACTCCGCCCGCGAACATTGCTGGTCCTCCCAAAGGATGCCCGAAACAGGCGACAGACACAAGAGGCGGATTATTAAGTATTTCGACGTAGTATATCCGATATTGCCATAAATTTTCAATTGACAGTTACGGGTAGTTTCCGGTATCCTGAAACTCGTCTGGTTAGAGTCCTCAACGAAGAGGTTGCACCGTGTCGAATGCGGTTCTCGAAACAGCCGAATTTGCCTTGAGGCAGGGCATTTCCATCCTTTTTCCTACAGAGGACGGAGAGAAACGTCCGGGAGTTGGCGAGTGGAAAGCGTTCATGACGGAGCGCGCGAGTGTTTCGCAAATTCAACATTGGTACGGCCCCCACACCGGGGTCGGGATTGTTTGCGGGAAGGTGAGCGGGGGCCTTGAGCTTTTCGAGTTCGATGACCGTGACATCTATCTCAAGTTCAAGGAGACGGCGGCGGGACTCGGCAAGGGATACCTTATCGAGGCGATCGAAGAGAGTTACCTCGAAGAGACGCCGGGCGGCGGCGTCCACTGGTTTTACTACACCGATGATATCAGGGGATCGGCGAAACTCGCATGTCGTCACGCGCCGACGGCGACCGGAAAAAAAGGCATCAAAACCCTGATTGAGACAAAAGGCGAAGGCGGATTCGTCATCATCGCCCCGTCTCACGGAAGGGTTCACCCCAGCGGAAACCCCTACCGGCTCTTGCAAGGCAACCTCGGCAAGATCAAGGGCATCACCAATGATGAGCGGGAATGGCTGTGGACGCTCGCGAAGACGTTCGACGACACCCGCGTCAACGTGGTGGCCGACGCCGAATCCGAGAAGCCCCGCAAAACCGGCGATGGCACCTGGCTCGACACGACGACGCCCGGCGAGGACTTCAACCACCGTTGGAAATGGGGTGACATCCTCAACGGTTGGACCCCCGTTTACATCCAGGGCGACGTCCAGTATTGGCGACGTCCTGACAAGAACGATGGAATCAGCGCGACCGTCAACCACGGCGGGACCGACAACCTTCACGTCTTTTCGAGTTCGACCGAGTTTGAACCGAACAAATCCTACTCGAAGTTCGCGGCCTATGCCGTGCTCCACCATCGAGGCGACTTCAGTGTGGCGGCGAAAGACCTCTACCGCCAAGGTTACGGAACGCATAAGCGATGGGCCAAAGATGGCGACAAGTGGGAACTGAGGATCTTTCAAAACCCCGTGCCAAAGGGCGAGAAATACGCCAAGCCGGGTGAACTGTCTCCAGCCGATCGACCAAAACCGATGGCGGGGATTGTCGAGGATCTCCCCACCGATGAAATCGACGGGATGTCAGACGCGGACCTCGGTCTGGTCAACGCCGAATCGATCGAACCGGAGCCGATCCGATGGGAATGGGAGAACCGGGTAGCGCGTGGAAAACTGAATCTTTTGGCCGGAGAAGGTGGTGACGGGAAGTCCCAAATCGCTCTTGCCGTCGCCGCGGCGATTTCATCGGGGGGGCTCTTTCCCGATGGCACCGGACCTGTTGAGCCGGGAACCTGCATCATCCTTGCGGCGGAAGACGGAGCACGCGACACGATCGTACCCCGGCTTGTGGCGTCCAGGGCCGATCGAAAGCGGATCATCATCAATACCGCGAAGATGACGATCAAGGGCAAGGATGGAAAGTCCCTGATTCACCCGATCAGCTTCCAAGACCTCGACTACTGGCGGGTCGTTCTCAGGCGTCACAAGGTACGTCTCCTGATCGCCGATCCGATCCCCGCCTATCTTGGGCGCGGGGTGAACGATAACCGCAACAGCGAGGTGCGGGCCGTCCTTGAGCCGTTTGTTGACTTGCTCGACGAGCTTGGCGTGGCGTTTATCGCGATCACCCACCTCAACAAGTCAACTGACCACAAGACCCC
>JAYVYS010000657.1:0-2268 GCA_043784005.1 Isosphaeraceae bacterium | reverse complement strand
ATCCATCATGAGCCAAGAGATTTTGCTTCGCCCTTTCTTCCGTCCGTCCTGGACTCTATAAGAGGATGGGGGAGCGCGTAAGTCCGTCCCCTCCTTGGCCTCGGACATTTTCGCCGGGTGTCGCTTTCTATCTTGATTGTCGGGGTTCCCGTCATTGGCGTTTCGCTTTCCAACGAACGCGCGGCTCGGTTCTTTCAGAGGATGGCAACGAGCCTTCCACGCATGAGGGAGCCCACGCATGTCAATAAGACAACACTCATCGGGCTGGCTCTCATTCTTCTGATCGCAGGCGCTTTCCGTGGCTATCGACTTGGCGCTCTGAGCTTCTGGTACGATGAAGTCGTCACCATGACGCTGGCGAGGGAGCCTGGTTTCCGCGAGGTTCTCTCGAAGCTTGACACGATCGACGCGACTCGGGCACCGCTTCATCCTCTCTTGCTTCACCCCTGGGTCCGCTTGTTCGGTCCTTCGGAAACGTCGGGCAGGGCCTTTAGTCTGGTCTGCGGGGTACTGACGGTGGCCTTGATCCACCGGATTGCCCGACGCTCCTTCGACTCTCCCGCGACGGGTCTTTTTGCCTGTTGGCTCGCCGCGATTAGTCCGATGCTCATCCTCTACTCCCGCGAAGCGAGGATGTACGCTTGGCTCGTTCTGGTCACCTGCGCGGCATGGGACGCCTTGCTATCGATAAGGAGAAGCACTGTCGAATCGGGAGATCAGGCTCGCACCGAAGAGAAGCCCCGGCACGTGAATGACAACCTCCGGCTAACTTGGTATGCGGCTTGTCTGGTCGCCCTCTGTTACTCCCACCCGCTGGGGATCTTGATGGCCGCGGCCCTCGGGCTCGCCTCAATTCTGAATGCCAGGTGGTTAGGATTCTCGGCCGGACGCTGGCTGATCACACACCTCCTCGCCGCGACGTTCGTCGCCGCTTGGGTCGGCCGCTACGTTGATCACGCTCCCGAGTTGGTCATGGGGCGATTGCCGATTCGATTCCTGCTCGGAACTCCGATTGGCTGGATCGGCGGAAATTTCCTGACCCTCCCCGCCTGCTTACTCGTCGTCTGCGCGGGTTTGTTTACTTTCAGGCGGGCATCGAAGGTCCCGAAAAGGCGTTTCACGCTCGTGTTCGAGCAGCCTGCGCTGGCGGTCCTGTATCTCGCCTGGCTGATCGTTCCGGTGATGCTTCTTTGGATTTACTCGCGGGTGTCGCACCCCATTTTCGGGCCAGCGCGTTACTCGTTATATTCCGCCCCCGCCTACCTGATCCTCATGGCGCGCGGCATGGCAAGACTTCCCCGCTGGGCGGGCTATTCGCTCGCTCTGGGCGCGACGGCCTTGGCGTTTTCGACCTTGCCGAGCCTCGTTTACGCACCCGACCTGAAAGCCGATTGGCGTGGGACGGCCGTCGAACTCAGCCGTGTGGACCCTTCCGGGATCGACCCGGTTCTCGTGGTCTCAAACGACCCGAAACAGAACCTTGAGATCGTCACGGCCCGATATTACCTCGGAAAAACCCGCAACGCGATCGCGCTTCCCGCGCCCTTGATCGCTCTGGATAAGATCCGGCGGAGCGTGCCGCCGCCGTCTCGATTCTGGCTCGCCATCAGCGTGAAGAATGGCTGGCTGACGTCGGAGATCCCCGATCGCATTCCGCTCCGACGCTCGGCCCGGGTACTCGACCGCAGTGGCTTGCGGCTCATCGCGGTGGACCCCACCGACCTGCCAACCTTAAAGCCTTGATCTAAGGAACACCGGCACTCACTTCTTCGAGACTTCCGACGCCGACTGGTTCGCCCTCAAACTCGGGCTCGGGCAATTCAAGAGCCGTGCGAAGAGTGGAACCGGTCGGATCTCCCATCGCGACAGGCCAGATGTGGAACCCTCCGCGCCAGGATTTTCCCTCGCTCGGCATCTCCCAGAGACCCCAGATTCCTTTCCCTTCGTTATAACCTTGATAAGAGACGTCGTGCTTGCCGACGTAGCGCTTGGCAAACCAGCACTTACCGCTTTGTAGCTCATATTTGCCGCGAATGATGAAGCGACCCACCCAGTCGCGGCCCTCTCCGGTCATCACGCCCTTGCGAAAGGTGAGGATCAACTCCATCCACTGACGTCCGGGAAGAATCGGCTGGAGGAAAAAGCCTTTCCATGGACCAGACGGGAAGCGGTCATCGGGTTCGATAGGGGAATCGCGCTCAGGCTGTGGCTCGGGATTCATCATCGCATGGGCCTCGTCGGGAGACCGGGAACGAAGCCGAATTCTGT
>JAYVYS010000656.1:0-2286 GCA_043784005.1 Isosphaeraceae bacterium | reverse complement strand
CAACGCGGCCTGCTCGATGACACCCTCGTGATCTGGGGAGGCGAGTTCGGCCGGACCCCGATGGTCGAGACCAACAGCGCGCTCGGCCGAAGCCTCGGCCGCGACCATCACCCTCAGGCCTTCACGATGTGGATGGCGGGCGGCGGAATCAAACCCGGTCTCACCTACGGGGCGACCGACGACCTCGGCTTCCACGTTGCCGAGAACCCCGTCCACGTTCACGACCTCCAGGCGACAATCCTCCACCTCTTGGGCTTCGACCACGAGAAGCTTACCTTTCATCACTCCGGTCGCGACTTCCGCCTGACCGATGTTCAGGGGCATGTCGTCAAAAGCCTCCTCTTATGAACAGTCCGAGGCCGCAGCCTCTGAGGATGAACCGGATATTTATCGGAAACATGCCAAGGGGGTTTGCGCTCGGTTCTTTTTTTTACGCTGTTGTTTGTGAGGGTTTGAAAATCCGCCGGAATCTGTTCCCCACGGGCAAGCGCCACGCGATCCTCACGCCCTCCTCTTGGAAATCGTGCGAGGCTTTGCCCCCATGAATCTCCACAACGTACGGCTCAGCATGCGCATCGGCTTTGTGCTCTATGTGACAACCTGCTCGGCGCTCGCTGCGGTTAGCAGCTAAATAGCTCCCCGCAACGTGGAAAGTAGACGTGGTTTGTACAATTGAGTAGAGCCACTCATGTCCAGCACCGGGTAGGTCAGACCCATGATCCGCAGCGTGTCCCTTGATGCCCAGCAGCGCCAGGCTTTGCTCGGCCGTTTTCGCAAGGACCAGGACCCCGAGGTCCGCTTCCGCTGTCACATCCTCTTGCTCCTGGACGACGGCCACACCTGGGGGACCGTCGCCATGTTCCTGTTCTGTAGCTCCCGGACGATCGACCGCTGGGTCAAACGGTTCGCTGCCGAGGGGATGGAGGGTCTGGGCGGGCACAAGCCCGGCCGACCCTTTCGCTTCACCGCCGACTGGGTCGACCTCGTCGTCGAGTGGGTCACCGAGAAGGTCCCACGCGACTTCGGCTTCCTCCGCATCCGCTGGTCGTGCGGGGCCCTCGCCCTGCTGATCCGTGAGTCCCAAGGCGTCGCGGTCGGCCGGGAGACCGTCCGCCGCTGGCTCCATCAAGGGTGCCTGATCTATCGCCGACCGCGTCCGGTTCTAGGCCCCACCGACGAGCAGCGGGAGGCGAAGTTGGCTGCCCTGCGGCGGCTCCTGGCCGAACTGCCCGTCAACGAGACGGCCGTTTTTCAGGACGAGGTGGACATCAACACCAACCCCAAAATTGGATCCATGTGGATGGCCAAAGGGTATCAGGCGACCGTCGCGACTCCAGGCAACAACGAGAAACGCTATCTCTCCAGGTCGATCCACTGGCGGACCGGTCAGGTATTCATCACCGAGGGCCGACCCAAGCAGGGCCGCGACACGGCCCTCTTTCTGAGGCACCTCGATGACTTGCGATCCCGACTGCGACGCTACACCAAGATCCACGTCATCTGCGACAACGCCAAGTGCCACACCAGTGAGGCGGTGGCGATCTATCTGTGGGAGCAGCGCGACCGGATCGTGTTGCATTTCTTGCCGGCCTATAGCCCGGACTTTAATCCGATCGAAAGAGTGTGGTGGCATTTGCATGATCAGATCACCCGGAACCATCGCTGCCAGACGATGCAGGAGTTGCTCGACCTGACCTTCACCTGGCTCAACGGCCGCAACCCGTTCAAAGTCGAGGGTCGCTCAGTATATAAGATCGCCGTTTGATTCACTTTCCCTGTTGCGGGTAGCTATTTAGTTTGAATCCTGCCTCCATCGCGGTGCCCACAGGTCCGAGAGTCGCTTCCTTCGCCATTCCTGAACTTTCAGCACGTGAGCATTGGCTTTTTCACCCTCGGTTTACTTTTAGCTCGCCGAAGACGTCGAGAATGGCCTTCTGTTGATGATCAGGAAACATAGACGGCGGAAACGTCGTCGCATCTCCTCGGTCTGGTGGCCCATCCACGCGTCGATAAGGCGCTGATCGATTGCTTTCGCAGCACGGTTGCTGGCGAAAGAATGCCGAAAAACGTGACAGCCGCGCATGTTCGCCCACTTACTGCCCTTGAGTGCACGCCGAAAGTTTTGGCCCGGCTCGCTGCATGGCCAGAGACAAGTCGGATTGCTGGACGATCGTCAGTTGTCCGCCAGTGGAAATGAACGTGTAAGCGGAGCCCACCCCGAACGTGTAAGCGGGGTCCACCGGGGTTCTCAAAATAGCCGCTCTGGGCAAGAGCGGCAACCCGATC
>JAYVYS010000655.1:0-5101 GCA_043784005.1 Isosphaeraceae bacterium | reverse complement strand
TTCGTTCGTCGTAAATCCATGGTGGAAAGCACCCCGCTTAAGGCAAACTCTTTACATTTCTTGACAAGCCTCTTGACACGCGGTTTGGGGTAGCTCATTTTAACGGAGAGCCCTATCGGGAAACTCTTTATTTTTTAACGCGTTCGTCCTTTGTGACCGAACCTCTTCTACGAGGCTGGATCTTCGCATGGCTGGATCGGTCATACCGGCCTTGTCCCGAGAAGAAACAGCGTACGTTTTTTCGTTTCCGTGAAATTTCACGGGTTTTACGACTTTACTCGAAAGGCGGAGTATCGATGCAGTTGAAGAAACGAGTCTGGGGAGCGTTAGCGATCGCGCCATTGTTCATTGGCCTTTCCGGATGCACCGAAGACAATGAAAAAGGCATCGGTAAGGAGGCCGTAACCGCGGCCCCCGGAATCGCGACGACGACCGACGAAGCCCTCAAGCAAGGGGCGGCTGCAAAACCCGATGCAAAGGCGGCCGCGTCCGCGGGTTACCCCGGTGCCAACAAGCGGCCGTGAGAAGACCTGACCAAAGTCGTTCCTTTCAAGTGAGTCGTTCATTTCGGATTCACGTTGGTTCGATCACGTTCTTTTTCCATTACGTCGTACAAAATCCGCTTCCTACTGATCCTATGAAGGGCTGACCATGAGAACAACACGCCGAGGGTTCACTCTGATCGAGCTTCTGGTGGTCATTGCGATCATCGCTGTCTTGATCGCCCTGCTTTTACCTGCGGTTCAGAGCGCACGCGAGGCCGCGCGGCGTTCGCAGTGCGTCAACAATTTGAAGCAGCTCGGCTTGGCCGTCCACAATTATCACAGCCAAAACAACTGCATTCCGCCCTCGGGCGAGCGTGGTTGGGGTACGGACATTAACGAAACGAACCGGCAACGGTTTTCGATGAAAGCACGCTTGCTCCCGTTCCTGGAACAGCAGCAAGTTTATAACGCGATGAATTTCAACAACTTCCCCGGTCCCGTCGGCGCGAGCGATTCGCGCGGCCTGGGAGGGGCCCAGAACTTCACCGGGACCATGGTCAAGATCGCCACCTTCCTTTGCCCCTCGGACCCCAACCCTGGTAGCAGCAACTCATTGACCCTGAATGGAAGCGCGGTGTCGGTGCCGTCCTCGAATTACCCCAACAGCGTGGGTAACCTGCGGCGATACAACACGAACGGTTGGGTGCCAAGCGGCCCCGCCTATTACCCCGGCTGGGACAGTCAGATTCGCGACACACTCGCGTTCGAAGATGCGGGTGACGGCACGGCGAATTCGGTGATCTTTAGCGAATGGGTCAAGGGCACCGGGAATGCCACCCAAGGCGGCCTTGGGGCGGTTTATGGTGCCAATCTCGGTGGCGACATGGGGATTCCCAACAACATTAATTTCAACATCGCGGCATCGCGACTCTGCCAACAGGCGACGAAGATTGTCTTCGCGAACAAGGGCGAATATTGGGCACTTCAAGACCCTCAGCGCGGGGGTGGTTTCTGTATGACCAATACGCCCAACCTGAAGGCTTGTTACTACCGTGACGGGGCCAATGACGGGGCCGCGAGCAGCCTTCCCGACGATAGCGACGCTTGCGACACCATGATCGGGGCGAGTTCGTACCACCCCGGTGGAGTGAACACGTTGTTCATGGACGGATCGGTTCGATTTATCAAGAACACAGTCAACGCGGCAACCTATCTCGCCATCGGTTCGATTGATGGCGGCGAGGTTGTGAGCTCCGACGCGTACTAAATCCCAATCGTTCCCCGGCCCCGCCGGACTGACCGGCGGGGCTGATCAAACTCGACGGGAATTTGCTCTTTTGACTGTGAAATGAGGCTTTCGCGATGACGAAATTCGTCCGGATCATCTTGGTGGGTGTGGCGGCTTGCATGCCCTTGAGTCTCGGGCTGACAGGCTGTGGTGGTGACGACGCTGGCGGTAATGAGTCTGAAGCGCTGCAAAAAGCCGGTGTGGGCGCGGGAAAGGTTGATCCCAACGTCCCACAAACGGAGGCGGAGTATGGCAATCTCAACAAGAGCAAGCCAAAGCCTGCCGAGGAGAAAAAGCCTGCCGAGGAGAAGAAATAGGGCGCGTGCCAGGTGCCACGTGCCTTTCATCTCGAACAATATTTCGAGGGGAACTCTTCCCGAATGACCGTGCTTCCATGCGAGTTTGATCCCCTACGCGGCCCGAGAGATTTATTTGTCGGGCCGTGTTTTCCGTGGCCTTTCTTTTTCATCCTCATTCTTAACACGGAGTGTACCCCATGACTTTGAGGCGAAGAGGTTTCACACTGATCGAGTTACTGGTGGTGATTGCGATCATCGCCGT
Source organism: Isosphaeraceae bacterium (assembly GCA_043784005.1). Lineage (GTDB taxonomy): Bacteria > Planctomycetota > Planctomycetia > Isosphaerales > Isosphaeraceae > JAYUFP01. The sequence continues at coordinate 2,767 of JAYVYS010000655.1, read as the reverse complement.
GCTCATCGCTCTGTTACTGCCCGCGGTCCAAAGCGCGCGTGAAGCGGCGCGACGGGCCCAGTGCGTCAACAACCTGAAACAGATCGGTCTCGCTGTTCACAACTACATCAGCACGATCGACGCTATACCCCCCTCAGGCTCGTCTCACAGCACCGCGGGCTTGACCGGGTATAATCAGCCTATTGCGAACCCATTCGGGATGAAGCCCCGCATTCTTCCGTACATGGAGCAGCAACAGGTCTATAACGCCATCAACTTCGCGGTTGACCCTGAGTGGGGCTCGTATAGCGGGTGGGAAGGTGCCAACATTACCGCCAAGGCGATGCGGATCAACTCCTTCCTCTGTCCCTCCGACCAGCGAAAAGGGAACCGAAACAATCGCGGCTCGACGTTCGATGGTAACGGCGGTGGCGGCGACGTCTCCCAGGTGACGAATTATATGAACAACATCGGCGGCAACCGCATGTACAGCGGCGGCAAGCCTGATGGCCCGGCGTACTTTCCCGGCACGAGCGTTTCCACCATGGGTGGCACGGGCATCGCGAGCGAAGTGAACACTCGGACGACCCTGTCACTGGCATCCATCCTGGATGGGACGTCAAATACGGCCATGTGGAGCGAAGTCGTCAAGGGTGACGGTAACGATCCTGGCAACTCCCGCGATGGTCTCGGCATGGTTTACACCGGTGGCAGCAGAACGGCGGGCAACGCCGTGCTGGCCGTCGCACCGCCCCTTGGCGGACTGATCCCTGCCAATCTTGTCGACTCGCGACTCTGCGAACAGTCCACCGCCAAAAATTTTAGCTGGAAGGGCGAACGTTGGTTGGCCCAGGATCCCGGTCGGGGTGGATTCTATTCCCACACTCAGGCGCCGAACCGGAAGTCGTGCGTTTACTCGGACGACAACGGAATCAGCAACACCTGCTGGGAAGCTCCGATGACGGCCGGCTCGGCGCACCCGGGCGGTGTCAATGTGTTGTTCCTTGATGGTTCCGTGAAGTTCATCAAGAGCACGGTCAGCTATGCCGCCTGGTACGGCTTGGGGACTCGGGCTGGCGGTGAGGTCATCAGTGCCGACTCGTATTGATCCGATGTTTCTTAAAAGGCTTCGCGAAATCGCGTGAGGCCTGAAATGTAACTCGCTCTAACGATGACCGACCGAGCAGCTTTCTCACTTGTGGGATGGTTTCTCGAATCGGTCATTGTTCGTAAGGATTCGCTTCCTACCAAGTGCCTCGATCGTTCTGTCATCTCGTCTTGTTGGTCGCGTCGCAATGCCCTTTAAACCTTCCTCCGCAGCCTCGACCAGGGAAAACGGACGACGCGCCCCAAGGGTCCGGCGATTTGACATTTCACTCGGTTTGGCACTGTCGGCTTTGCTCTCATTGACGATCTGGCAAGCGCGACATTCCGATGCGATTGAAGAGGCCATCGCGGCGAGCGAGGGGCGGCCCTCCGCAGTCACTTTCCACACCCTTCTCGAAACGTCTCGCAAGGCATGGTCGGACGGGGAATGGAACCGAGGAGCGGGTTCGATGAGTCGCCGCCCGGACAATCAATCAAGCCTTCGTCGCGCTCTTGATCATCTCGACCGATTCCCTCGCGATCCTCGCGCAGCCCGCTTGGCGGCAATCGCTCTCACTTCTTTGGATTTCGCGGTCGAAGCGGAACCGTATTATCAGATCGCTCGTGAGGGCCAGGCTCTCTCACGCGAGGACCTCTCGAACCGAGCGTTAGGGCTCGCTCGCGGCAACCTCCGCGAGCCAGCGATTGAGAGCTACAAAGAACTTCTCGCCAGCAAGCCCGATGACGCGGGGATGCTCCAACGTCTTGCCACTCTTTATTACTCTCAAAAACGGCTCAAACTGGCGATGGAGACGGCGGAAGCACTGGCGAAAGTCCCCGACGGGGCCGTCCCCGGCAACGCGTTGATCGGGATCATCCACCACGACGAGCATCGCACCGAAGCGGCGGTCGCCGCGAATGAGAAAGTGCTCGAACTCGATCCCGAATTGCGTACCCTGGCGCTCCCGTCTTCCCTTTTTTACGCCGACTTCGCCCAGGACTTGATCGATCTCGACCGCCCCGCCGACGCGAGCCGTCACCTACGACGTGCCCTCAAGCACGGCGAAGACCCCACACTACTGAATCTTTTGGGGGTGGCGTTCGAGCGCGAAGGAAAGTCGGATCAGGCCGTCGCGTCCTGGAAACGTGCCATCGAGCTTGATCCCAATGCCTCACGCCCCTGGTTAAACCTCGGTCTGCGAGCACTCGAAGCGGGCCGAATTGACGAGGCCATCGCCAATCTTGAGCGCGCCACGTTGCTTGACGGCGTTTCTCTGGAACCTTCCTATCAGCTCAGCCTTGCCTACCGACGCGCGGGCCGCATCGCCGACGCCGACCGCTATCGCAAGAAAGCCGATCGTATTCGTAATCAGGAAGTTCCCTCCCTGCACAATCGTAAGCCGACGGAACCGGCTCCATGACTTCATCTCATTCGTTCCAGGTCGCGGTACTCTGGCTGGTCTTTTCGGCTTCCGGCTGCGTCCCGACAACCACCTCGCCGCCGCACACGGTCGCGACCAAATCGGTTCCTTCGCCGCCCGAAATTTCAACCGACACCGCGTTGGACGTTCCCTCTCCCATCCGGTTCCGAGACGTTTCGGCCGACTCGGGAATCGCCTTCACGCATCGCAGTGGAAATAGCCCGGAGAAAGAATTCCCCACCTGTCTTGGCAGCGGTCTCGCGTTACTCGACTACGATGGC
>JAYVYS010000654.1:0-2859 GCA_043784005.1 Isosphaeraceae bacterium | reverse complement strand
ATGCAGTGGTTCAGGGCGTCGGAGAAAAACATGTTTCCTTGACGGTCGAACGCGATGTCGAACGGGTTATTCAGCGTCGCTTGCCGGGCCGGGCCATTGTCGCCCGCATAGCCGACGTGACCATTGCCGGCGACGCTGGAAATTGAACCGGCGGGTTCGGCCGCCGCCGCGGGGCGTGCGTCGGGACTGACGAGGAATCCACCCGATACCAGCCACAAGGCCAGCGTCTGTCGCATCATGATATTAGCGCCTGATTCTTGATTTGTCGGGAGAAATGACCGCTTCGTTTGGACACACGAACGCATGAAAAAGGGGTCTCCACGCTCGTTCCCATGGTCTCCGTGGGAATGCATTCCCCGACGCTCCGCGTCGTCTTGTCTCGGAAAAATGCGGACGCGGAGCGTCCTAGACGGCATTCCCACGAGGACCATGGAAACGAGTTTAGGTCTCCTGATCATTCGTATGAAAAACGACGGGATTTTCGGCACGAACCGTCCAAGCGAAATCGGGGCGGGTCATCGCGAAATGCGACGACCGCCCCGATGACAATCCTCAATCCTCACCGTTCCCCTAAGGACCGGTCTCAAGAAAGCCTATTGGATCAAGGAGCGGGCGCTGGCGGAACGGCTCCCGCGTTCGGCGGCTGCGGGCTCTGCACGTGACTGAACTCCATCCCGGAGAAGAATGCCGTGGCGGCCTTCGGATTCGGCGGCGCCGAAGGCATTTCGCCTGGTGCCGGACCCCTTGCATTGGCCTGGTCGCGCAGAGCCACGAGCATGGGGAAAAGCTGGTCGTACGCCGTCCCCTGTTCGGGTGTCTTCGAGACGCCAAACCGCAGGTTGAAGGTGTGCATGAAGGTGAGCAGGTGTCCCAGTGTCGTCGTGGGAAACTGATCCAGCCCCTTTAGAAATTGCGCGATGTTGGGAGACGCCATCATCTTGGTCAATCCGTAGGCGGCCTTCAGAAAGTTATCCGCCTCTCCGCGAGTGCGGGTGCCCTGCGGCAACGTGACTGCCACCTTGTCTTGAAGCGCTTTGATCGCCACCCGGCAATTCGCGAGCGTCTCGGCGGAGACCTGGCTGCCCGGACTGCTACTCTCCTGCCTCGCTTTGACCACAAGCGCCTTGAGCGCATCGCGTTCGGCTTCGAAGTTCGGATTCGTCAGCAGCACGTCGGGAGCACCTCGCGCGCTGAGGTCTTCGAGGCTGATCGCGATCAGCCGCGCGGCGTACTGAAACTCAAGGTTCTTGACGAGGCCGCTCGCGATCGGTGTGGTCGCCTTTTGAACGACCTGGGTGTAAACCTTGGGGTTGGTCAGTTCATCGAGGACGACATTGAGGGCGTCACCATCACGGATGTCGCTGGCGGTGGGATTGTCGTGAAGGCGGCTGTAAGTGGCCGCCAGGGTCTCGTTGGTTCGCTTGATGTACTCGGTTTGCTTCGCGCTATAGCGCTGGGCTCTTCCCGCGTTGACCGCGGAGATGTACTCATTCATCTGCATCGCGGTTTGCGCGTTCATCGAACGAGCTTGGGCCGTTTGCACATTGTACTGACCCGCGCCGGCGGCGAACGCACCCATGCCGCGCGCCTGGTCTCCACCAATGGTCGACGCTCCGCCTCCCCATCCGCCCCAGCCGCCGTATTGTGCGTGGGCCGCGGCCGGAACGGCCAGTATGACGGCCAGAATCGCCATTCGTCGCAGTGATTGAAACATCTTCGTCAGATCTCCTCAGACTTGGAAATGGCGGTCAGTCTTGGGGTGAGAGGGTTGTCGAGGACACTTGCCCCAAAAAGACGATTGACAGAGGGTATCCGCCAACCATCATTCGCCCCTGACCTGCGAACCGACCGAAAGGCCGCTGAAATACCAGGGCGGTCCTTCACCCGAGGGTCCCACGGCCAACGCGCCAACGGGTCCGCGAGAGGTCCCCTTCGGTTCGTTGATAAAGCCGTGTCTCTTCGCGAGTCGCATCCAGCCTGCGAGACGAGTTGATGATAGAGAAGAGCATAATCGCTCGCGAGAAGCACGCGCGAAATGTGAGAGAAACGACAAAGACGTCAATTCAGGCCGCGAATTTCGGAGAATCACTACGCTTCCTCATGGGGATGAGGTTGTCTCTTCGCCCGGCTCCGCTATCATGCGGTCTCTCCTTCGCCTGTCCGCCCAGATGCGACAGCCGTTCGAAACACGTGTCGGTCGCGATCAGGAGCATCCGCCCTCATGGCTGATATCGTCATCATCAATCCCCGGTTCGAGATCTCCTACTGGGGAATGGAACACACTCTGCCCTACCTGGGCAAGCGCGCCAATCTGCCCGTGGCGTGCCTCCCGCTGCTCGCCGCGTTAACACCTCCTGAGCATACCGTCACGCTCATTGATGAAAACGTCGAGCCGATCAACTTCGAGCGTTGCGCCAAAGCCGATATCGTCGGCGTGACGGGCATGAGCGTCCAGCGCCATCGCATGAAGGAAATCCTCGCGGAACTCAAAAGCCGAGGCGTTTTCACCGTCGTCGGCGGTCCGCTCGTCACGGTCCTCGAAGATTATTTCGATGGACTGGCCGACGTCGTTTTCATCGGTGAGGCCGAAACGACCTGGCCCCAGTTTCTTAACGAGTGGAAACAAGGGCTCAACCAGACTCGCTACGAACAGGTCGAAAAGTCCGACATGACGCGGGTTCCCACACCTCGCTTCGACCTCCTCAAAATGCACCATTACGCGTTCGGAAGCCTGCAATTTTCACGCGGATGCCCCTTTCAGTGCGAGTTTTGCGACATCATCATCACGTTCGGCCGCAAGCCTCGGATCAAGACCTCCGCGCAAATCATCGCCGAGCTTGACGCGATGGTCGCGCAGAA